>NZ_JAUBVF010000032.1:0-69772 GCF_036705685.1 Microcoleus sp. AT3-A2 | reverse complement strand
TACGATCTGAAAAATCGCATCCTCAATTTTATTAACTACTTTAATCAAACAATGGCAAAGCCTTTTAAGTGGACATATAAGGGTAAAGTCTTGGCGGCCTAATAGTCTGTGTATTTACGCCGAGCTGTACTAGGGAGTAGTCTTCCTGTCTCTTTTTTTCGCTTTAGTAGTGCCTGTACGGTACTTTTACTGACTTGAAATCTTTCTGCTACTTTCCGAATAGAGGTGTTACCTGCTTCTCCTTGTGTTAATGATCTTTTGACGCATATCTAGGGAGTAGGGTTTCATTTTTCTCTTTCTTACCACCTCTAATATTGTACCTAATCGTTAAGCAAAGTGCTGTATTTTGAGCCAAGAACAACCAAGGGTATAGTAGAAATAATTAATAACAAATTAAAGTTGTTGAAAATGTGTGATTTTGGGTTAAAAAATTTTATTAAGTTTAAAATACGTGATTTACTTCTTTGGCATTTTCTTAATGATGTAGCACAGTAAGTACGGAAGAACCGATATCTCCATGACCTGTGTAAACATAAAAATTTTGGCAAACTATTGCTTGATTTTCCTCTACTTTCATTTATACTTAAGTCTAAGGCATAATTAGATAATCACTATTTTATCATATTTGATGATTTCCGAACCCCTTACCCTCTCAACAAGCACTCCTGTTTTAGCAGCCAAAGGATTAACTCGTCGTTTTGGTGGTTTAATTGCTGTAAACAACGTATCTTTTACAGTTGAAAAACACGAAATTTTTGGATTGATTGGCCCTAATGGTGCGGGCAAGACAACTCTATTTAATCTCATGACTGGACTGATACCTGCTTCTAGTGGCAACCTGATTTATCAAAATGAAAATATTTCCCAATTGAAGCCTTATCAGATTGCCAATAAAGGTATTGCCAGAACTTTTCAAAATATCCGGTTGTTTGGGGAACTTTCTGCTGTGGAAAATGTGGCGATCGCCCGACACATCCACAGTCGATCGGGAAATCCAGTTTTATCGGTGCTGGCGGGGGTTTTCGGCTTGCCAGCATCTAATGCAATGGAACGCAAAACTCAGCGAAAAGCCTTAGAATTGTTGGATTTAGTCGGATTGGGCGATCGCGCGGGCGAACAAGCCAAAAACTTGCCCTACGGCGACCAGAGGCGCTTAGAAATTGCCCGCGCTTTAGCCTTAGAACCGCAAATACTCTTGTTAGATGAACCTGCGGCAGGGATGAATCCCAGTGAAAAGCACAAATTAAGCGAATTTATCCGAGAAGTACGCCAACAATTCAATTTAACTGTAATATTGATCGAGCATCATGTACCGCTAGTTATGGGGTTGTGCGATCGAATTGCTGTCTTGCATTTTGGTCAGCTTATTGCTTTGGGAGAACCTGCTTTTGTGAGGAATGACCCGGCGGTAATTGAGGCTTATTTGGGAGATGAAACGTAGAGAATCTAAATGTTTACCAGGCTGGGGCGGGAAACGAGTAAAATCAATAGTTGGCCTTACATTAATCTTCCAGTCCTCTTAAGAAAAGTTCAGCTAGGAGTCAAGGGTTGAAACCCCTGGCAGACTGCGGAAAAAGAGACAGTTTTGTTGTCAACAATCAAACCACATAAAATGCACGACAGCGCATCCAACACCACCCCAAACATCCTCTTAGAACTCAAAAATGTTTCTGTAAATTATGGTGGAATTCAAGCCATACAAAATATTAATCTCATGATTAATGCAGGCGAGGTTGTAAGTCTCATCGGCGCCAACGGTGCGGGCAAAAGTACCACATTGAGAGCTATTTCTAAAATAGTTAATTTGCGACAAGGACAAATTATTTATAGCGGGCGCGATATTAGCCGCCGCCAAGCTCACGAAGTTGTAAAATTGGGAATCGCCCACAGTCCAGAAGGGCGGCGGGTTTTGGCGCAGCAAACGGTGTTGACTAACTTGGAATTGGGGGCCTATATTCGATCGGACTCGGTGGCCGTAAAAGCCGATTTAGAGCGCCAATTTGAGATATTTCCGCGCCTAGCAGAAAGGCGCCGCCAGCTAGCAGGAACTCTCAGCGGCGGGGAACAGCAAATGCTGGCGATCGCCCGCGCTCTGATGAGTCGCCCGAAGCTGCTATTATTAGACGAGCCTAGTTTAGGCTTAGCACCTGCGATCGTCAAAGAAATTTTTGCAATTATTCAAAACCTCCGCTCCACAGGCGTTACAATCCTTTTAGTCGAACAAAACGCCAGTTTAGCACTGCAAATTGCCGATCGGGGTTACGTACTAGAAGCTGGTAATATTACCCTCACAGGTATTGGAACGGATTTGCTAAACGACGAGCGAGTCAGGAGCGCATATTTAGGTTGACTTGGTTAATTTTTGGAATCTTGACCGCTTTCTTTGAAGCCGTCAAAGACGTTTTTGGCAAACAAAACCTCAAAAAAAGTGACGAATATGTTGTAGCTTGGTCTCTCTCATTTTTTTCAGTCATCTTTTTGATTCCCTGGGTATTTTATACAGGAATTCCGCCATTAAACTCTCAATTTTGGCTCGCTCTATTAATCGGAGGTAGCATCAACGCTGTCACATCCCTCCTCTACATCAAAGCCATCAAAGTATCAGATTTATCCCTGACACTACCGCTGGTAGCTTTGACACCATTATTCATGTTGGTAACTTCACCGTTAATTGTCGGTGAATATCCAAAACTTTTTGACTATATTGGCATTTTACTAATCGTAGCAGGCTCTTATTTATTAAATATAAAAGAGAAACATAAAGGATATTTAGCCCCATTTAAAGCACTGCTGGAGAAGCCGGGGCCCAAATTGATGTTAATCGTCGCATTACTATGGAGTATTGCCTCCAATTTTGACAAAATAGGAGTTACAAATTCATCCCCTATTTTTTGGGTATTCTCTTTGTTTGGTACAATCACTGTTTTGCTACTACCAGTTTTATTGTACAAAACCCCAAATTCAGGAGAAAAAATTCTCAAACAATTACCCATGCTAGCTGCTATGGGGTCTTTCAATGCTATTGCAGTGCTTTTTCAAATGCAAGCTTTGACATTAACTTTGGTAGTGCAAGTGATCGCGATTAAGCGTACTAGCGTGTTAATGGGTGTATTGTTCGGTCATTTCATTTTTAAGGAAAAAGATATTCAAGAAAGATTATTAGGGGCGGGAATAATGATTTTGGGAGTTTTATTTATCAGTTTATAGGTTGATATTTCCGGGACTTTGACGCTCATTCTCCCCCCGAATGTAGGGGCGGTTCCCCCGTGTCCCCCTCTCTCGGTTGGGCGGGAATGTCCGGGTTGGCAAACACGCCCTAGCCTTTATTTATGTATAAGTCATGTTATAGTAAAGGCGATCGCACTTTCTCTCACTATTTATTAAGATAAAAAAATTAATGCACAAAATAGCCGCCACACCCGGAGGTTGGAACCCTCAAGCAGAAGGAGTAATTTTTATTCAGCAAACCCCAGCACCAATAGTATTTATTAGTGCTGCTGACACCGACATTCAAACTCTCACAGCCGCCGCCTCCAAAATGCCGGCCAAATTTCCCAAAGTGCGTGCAGTAAACCTGCTTCAGTTGCAGCAACAACTAACAATTGATACTTATGCCGAGGAAGTTTTAGAAAGCGCAGAGGTCATAATCTTAAGACTTTTAGGAGGGCGTTCTTATTGGTCTTACGGGTTAGAAATTCTGCGGGAAACTGTGCAGAAAACTAACGCATCACTGATTGTAATGCCGGGAGAAGACAGTCCCGACCCCGATTTAATCAGCCATTCCAATGTATCGCTGTCAGCAGTCAATCAACTTTGGCGCTATTTCACAGAAGGTGGAGTCCAAAACTTTGTTAACGCACTAAAATTTGCCGCCGATACTTGCCTAAAAACTGCTTATAATCCGCCCCTACCTCAAACAGTTTCCCGCGTCGGAATTTATGATTGGAAAAAACAAATTGAATCGTCCCCAACTTGCGGACACGGGGGCATTACTTCTCAATCTAAAGTCGGGATTTTATTTTATCGCGCTCATTACTTATCAGGAAACTTAGCACCAATTGATGCACTTTGTCAAGCTCTAGCAGAGCGAAACTTAGTCCCTGTTCCCGTCTTTGTGTCTTCTCTGCGGGAACCAGATTTGCAAATAGAATTGCTGGAATATTTTCAACCCAAAGAATCAGAACCAATTCAATTATTGCTCAACACTACAAGTTTTGCAGTCTCCGGTTTTAGCAGCCAAGAACCGGAACAAAATAGTTTAAAATCCTTAGATGTCCCTGTATTGCAAGCAATCTTCAGCGGTGGCGGTTTGGAACAGTGGGAAACTGAATTACAGGGACTTTCGCCCCGCGATGTGGCGATGAATGTAGCATTGCCGGAAGTAGACGGAAAAATCATTACTAGGGCTGTTTCTTTTAAAGCGGTACAGACTTGGAACAGCGAATTAGAAACAGATGTAGTAGGCTATGTAGCAGCGGGCGATCGCATTCAATTTGTAGCAGATTTAACCGCGAATTGGGTGAAAATGAAACAAACCCCAGCCGCCAACAGACGCATCGCCATAATTCTGGCAAATTACCCCACTCGCAACGCCCGCTTAGCCAACGGCGTCGGCTTAGATACGCCCGCTAGCTGTGTCGAAATCCTCAAAGCTATGCAGCAAGCTGGCTATCACATTGAAAACTTCCCCGCTAGCGGCAACGAGTTAATTGAACTCCTGACTTCGGGCGTGACAAATGACCCGGAAGGACGCGAATTGCGGCCTGTTCATCAATCTTTGGATTTGGCAGAATATGAAGAATATTTTGCTAGTTTGCCGCAGCAAGTACAGGATGGGATTTGTAAAAGATGGGGGCTTCCGGGAAGCTATGCACAAGATTTTATAAGTAACAATGGGTCTTTTCCGATTCCCGGAATTCAGTTCGGTAATGTATTTGTAGGAATTCAACCATCGCGAGGATACGAACTTGACCCTGCATTAAATTATCACGCCCCTGACTTAGAACCTACCCACAATTATCTAGCTTACTATTATTGGTTGCGAGAAAAGTTGGGGATTGACGCTATAATTCATGCCGGAAAACACGGTAATTTAGAATGGCTTCCTGGGAAAAGTATAGCATTGTCTAACAAATGTTATCCAGAAGTAGCATTAGGCGCGATGCCGAATTTTTATCCCTTCATTGTCAACGATCCGGGGGAAGGTTCCCAAGCAAAAAGACGATCGCAAGCTGTGATTATCGACCATCTGACACCGCCGATGACTCGCGCCGAACTCTACGGGCCTTTGCAGCAGTTGGAAACCTTAATTGATGAGTATTGCGAAGCCCAAAGTTTAGATCCGTCCAGATTGCCGATGATTCGCGATCGCATTCTCGCCCTCACCAACAAAGAAAACTTAGATAAAGACTTAGGAATACAACTAAATAAATCGGAATTTACAGAATTTATTACTCGCACAGACGGCTATCTTTGCGAACTCAAAGAATCCCAAATTCGCGACGGATTGCACATTTTCGGTCAGTGTCCCGAAGGTAGACAGTTGAGAGATTTGATAATTGCGATCGCCCGCCATCCCACCAACGGGCGATCGGGCTTAACCCGCGCCCTAGCAGAAGACTCAGGCTACGATTTCGACCCTTTAACCTGCGATCCAACCTCGATTATTCAGCACGCCACAGCCGGCGATTTAACAGCCGAACTCGAACAAAAAGCCGCTGAGTTAGTAGATGATTTAATTAAAAACATCCGCGTCAATCCGCGTTCATCTGCGGTCACAAATTCCCCAGTAGGAGAAGCAACTAAACAAGAATTAGACTGGATAAATAACTATCTTTTACCTTCCTTACTCCAAACAAACCAAGAAATTACCAACCTTTTGCGCGGACTAGATGGGCGGCACATACCAAGCGGCGCATCCGGCGCGCCCACTCGCGGCAGACCAGATGTATTGCCCACAGGTCGCAATTTTTACTCAGTAGATATCCGCGCCATTCCCACAGAAACCGCCTGGAGAGTTGGCAGAGTTGCTGCTGAAAATTTAATCGAAAGATACACCCAAGAAAATGGCGAATATCCGAAAACTTTGGGTTTGTCAGTGTGGGGAACATCCACCATGCGGACGGGGGGAGACGACATCGCCGAAGCCTTGGCACTGATAGGAGTTCAACCAGTTTGGGATGGCCCTTCTCGCCGGGTTGTAGATTTTGAAATCTTGCCAGTTTCTGTTTTGGGGCGGCCGCGTGTTGATGTTACTTTGCGAATTTCTGGCTTTTTTCGCGATGCTTTTTTTAATTTAATTGATTTGTTTGACAGTGCGGTAAAAGCGGTGGCAGATTTAGACGAATCGGCAGAAAATAATCCTTTAGCGGCACAAGTTCAAGCAGAGATTCAGTATTGGGAATCTACAGGTTTGAGTCAGGAAGAGGCGCAAGGGCGATCGCAATTCCGAGTCTTTGGCTCAAAACCCGGTGCTTACGGCGCAGGACTTCAAGGCATAATTGAAGCTCAAAACTGGACAGACGACAGCGATTTAGCAAAAGCTTACATTAATTGGAGCAGTTACGCCTATACCTCCTCTAGTTCCTCAAATTTGCCGGGAGATGTAGCAGGAGTTAAACAGAGTGAATGGGGGTGTTCTGCACCCGAAGCATTTGAACAACGCCTCGGCCAAATGCAAATAGTTTTGCAAAACCAAGACAACCGCGAACACGACATCCTCGACTCCGACGATTATTATCAATTCCAAGGGGGAATGACGGCCGCCATTCGCAATTTGCAAGGCAAAAATCCTGAAACCTATTTCGGAGACAACTCGATTCCTGAGAATCCGAAAGTGCGACAACTGCGAGAAGAAATGGCGCGGGTTTACCGCAGCAGGGCTGTGAATCCCAAATGGATAGAAGGTGCGATGCGACACGGTTATAAAGGCGCGTTTGAAATTGCAGCAACTGTTGATTTTTTGTTTGCTTACGATGCTACGGCAAATTGTGTAGAGGATTTTATGTATGAAGGAATCGCAGAGGCTTACATTTTTGATGAGAAAGTGCAGACATTTATTCAAGAAAACAATCCTTGGGCATTGCGAGATATGGCGGAAAGATTGCTAGAAGCTCGTCAGCGGGGGTTATGGCAGAGTGCGAACCAGGATACATTGGATAAATTGAGGTCGATCGCCCTGCAAGCCGAAGCAGTCATTGAATCTCATACTGGTTTCTAGTCTGAACGGAGAAATGATACAATATAGTTAATATCCGAGGAATCCATGTTGCGCGATCTCACCATCCAAAATTATCGCTGTTTTAAAGATTTTCATATCGACGAGCTAGCTAGGGTTAATCTGATAGTCGGTCAGAACAATAGCGGTAAAACTACTTTTTTGGAAGCCATTTATTTATTAGTTAATGAAGGAAACATTCAGTTTCTACTTGAGGTGCTAAAAAGCAGAGGTGAACTAACAGTCGAGCCTTCTAGACAAAGAAATGGCGAAGTCGTTTCTCAGCATCATTATCAGATTTTACATATTTTTTACGGTCATCAACTTAATAACTTCGATGGGGCTATTCATATCCGCTCTACAAAAGAGCATCCGCTCTCATTAAAAATTGAGCCTGATCCTATTCCCCAGCAACTTGCACTTCCTGGATTAGAGGATTTAGTTGCAGGTGGAGATTTATTCGGTGAGCTAGTTGTTTCATACGGACAGTATACCAAAATAACAATTCCTATCCGTACTGATGGAACTATAGGCGATTCGCGTTACTTGCGGTTGGGCAACACATCTAAGTTAGTTTTTCCTATAGGGAGCAGCAATCAAAATTATTTTCTAACAACCACTAATAAAAGCTTTGCGCAACTGTCTGTACTGTGGGATAGAATAACACTCACACCGAAAGAACAAAGTGTAGTAGAAGCATTGCAAATTCTGGAGCCTGATGTGGAACGGATTAGTTTCACGAGTCGCCAGACTTATAATAGTGGTATTTTGCTTAAACTTCGGGGCCAGCCTCACCCAGTTCCTCTAGGCAGTATGGGAGATGGTATGCGACGAATTATTAATATAGCAATGGCAGCCGTATCATCAGAAAATGGTTTTTTGCTAGTCGATGAAATTGATACAGGTCTTTACTATCAAACCCAAACTGATATGTGGCGATTGATATTTGAAACAGCACAGCGATTGAACGTTCAAGTCTTTGCAACTACCCACAGTTGGGATTGTATAGCCGCATTTCAAGAAGCCTTAGAACAGTCAGAAGATAGTTCTGTTGGCAAATTATTTCGCTTGAGTCGGCGCGGTGATGATATTCGTGCAGTTGAATACACTCCCGATGAATTGTCCGTTGCAGTGCGCCAAAGTATCGAGGTGCGCTAATGCCAAAAGCACGAAAACCTCCTCAACCAAAACCTCAACAGTTATTGGTAGAAGGTAAGAATGACCGACACGTAATCTGGGCTTTGTGCCAGCAATATCAACTGCCAGAAACATTTTCCGTCGAAGTACCGCAAGAAGAAGGTAGAGAAGGAAGTACAGAAGGAGTTGAAGCGCTGCTAAATGGCTTGCCAGAAAGATTGAAAGCAGAGAATTTACGCACCTTGGGAATTGTGGTAGATGCCGATCGCAATTTAAGTGGGCGGTGGCAATCTCTTAAAGATAAACTGAGTTCGATCGGCTATCGAGACATCCCCCAATCTCCCCCTCCCGAAGGCTGGGTTTGCACACCTTCAGATCCATACTTGCCTCGCGTCGGAGTTTGGTTGATGCCAAACAATCAACTTCCTGGAATGTTAGAAGATTTTGTCGCCTATCTCATCCCCCCTGGCGACACCCTGCATCCGAAAGCCGAAGCAATTTTACAAGAGATCGAACAAGCCGGACTTAACCGCTACACTTTAATTCATCATCCCAAAGCGCTAATCCACACTTGGCTGGCATGGCAGAAAACGCCTGCAATGCCGATGGGACAAGCAATAACAGCGCAGGTGCTTAGCTGCGATGGCCCGATCGCCTTAATTTTTATTGAATGGTTAAAACATCTGTTTGAGCTAATTGCTCGATCCGCCGAATAATGAGTAATATCTAGTAATGTTTCGCGATCGCTGAAAGCTTTATGATTCGCCGCTACATTGCTAGCATCAGCACCAGCATCTTAAAACGTACCTGCGCCGCAGCCGCTGTATTAGCCGTAACTTTGGGATGTTCGTCAACGAAGCCGCCCAACTCCGCAGCGCCATCGGGTTCGATCGAATCCGCCGTCCTAGCGCAGTCTTCAACGTCTCTGTTAGCTCAAAACTCCAACAAAACCAAAAAATCCCTCAGCGTTCCCTCATGCCCGCAAAACGATGCCTTCACGGAGTCAGTTAACTTTGCCACCCAAGCTTCTAATTTGGCTCAATCCGCCAATTCAAAACAAGACTGGGACGAAGTAGCCGCCCTGTGGGTGCAGGCCGTCGCTTGGATGCAAGCGGTTCCCCCCGGCAGTCCCAGACGGGCGTTTGCGGAGAAAAAAGTAATCGAGTACATGAGAAACCTGGTTTATTCCCAGCAGCAAGCGAGCGCAACCAGATCGCAAGCCAGTACAGTCAGCTTCAGCAGCGATTTACTCAACGAACAACTCGAACTTTACCTATCCTACGTTGCTACCGTCGGCCCACCAGATGTTTTGATTGTCGGCAGTTCCCGCGCATTGCAGGGCGTCGATCCCAAACAGCTAAAACAATCTTTGGCCCAAAGAGGTCGGCGGGGCTTAAAAGTATTTAACTTTTCAGTCAACGGCGCAACTGCACAAGTAGTTGACTTTCAACTGCGGCGGCTTTTGAAGCCCGGTCATTTGCCTCAAATGATTATCTGGGCAGACGGCGTGCGGGCATTTAACAGCGGCCGGGACGATCGCACTTTTAATTCGATCGTCGATTCTGAAGGCAGCCAACTTTTAGCAGCAGGCATTCGCCCCGAACTGCTGTCCGATGAATTCAACGAGATTCCGATGTGTTACAGATTCCCGCAGCCCTGCGCTAACAACAATTTCCGCAAAGCATTTACCTCTGTAGATCAACCTTTCAAGGGCGGGCAAGATGCCCATCCCCTATTCCCCACAATCAAATCCCTGTCTAGTGGAACGGGCAAACTGCCCGTTGCTAACACCCAACCCACAATCCAATTCCTGTCTAGTGGAATCGGCAAACTCCCCGTTGCTGAGAATGCTGCAAGATATGAGTTAAAACCGATCGCAGCGGATGCAGCAACCCCTCAAGCACAATTGATTCCAGTCTCGCGGCCGACAACAGTAGCCATCAGACAACTCAACCAATTGGCAGATTCGATCGACTCCAACGGATTCATGGCTATGTCGGGCAAGTACAATCCCAACACTTATTATCGACAACGCGCTTACGTTTCAGGCCAGTACGATCGCGACTACGAAAACTTCAACCTCGGAGGCAAACAAGCAACAGCCTTTAATTCAGTTGTAGCATTTACCAAAGCTCGCAAAATTCCCCTGATTTTCGTTAATTTGCCCCTCACCAATGACTACTTAGACGGAACCCGCCTGCGGGCAGAACAGCAGTTCCGGCAGCGAATGCAGCAACTCTCCCGGCAAAAAGGCTTCGCTTTCCGCGACTTGTCGCAGCGGTGGCCGGGCCGCAATGACTATTTTGTTGACCCCAGCCACCTCAACCGCTTTGGGGCGATCGCAGTTTCTAGCCTACTCGCTGCCGATTCCAGCATTATCTGGCCACGGCCCAAATCCAGCCGCAGCGACGGGTGAAGGAAGTTCGGCAACGGATTCTGTAACGGATGTAACGGATGTAACGGATGTAACGGATGTCAGGAAGAAGGAAGATGTGGAAATGCAGTCATAATATTTCTTATTCCCGGCTTTCTTTTTACCAGGCAAATCCTGGTAACGCCGATCCACAGGCTCTGCCTCGCAATGCTCAAAAATAGTTTAAAATCTAACCTGATGTCCAAAATCAATTTGTGCGATCGAACATTTTAAGATATTTCACTCAGCCTAAAATCTAACAATCAAAAATCCAAAATCGATAGATTGTGAGATCACTCTAAAATCTAACAATCGAAAATCTAAAATCTAAAATCTAAAATCGATAGGTTGTGCAACTAAAACAAGTAATTATCGCCCACAAAGCCAGAGATACCCTCAGCCAGCGGTGGGCAGAACAGTGTGCCCGCCAATTAGAAAGTCGCGGGTGTCAGGTTTTAATGGGGCCCAGTGGCCCCAAAGATAACCCGTATCCGGTGTTTTTAGCTTCTATTAACAGCCCAATTGATTTAGCGGTGGTGCTGGGCGGCGACGGTACGGCCCTAGCTGCCGCGCGGAATTTGGCTGCTGACGGCATCCCGATTTTGGCAGCGAATGTGGGGGGACATCTGGGTTTTTTAACCGAGTCTTTTGAGGATTTCCAAAATACTGAGGAGATTTGGGACAGACTTTCGGAAGATAGGTATGCTGTGCAGAAGCGGATGATGTTGCAGGCAACAGTTTTTGAGGGAAACAGAAGCAATCTCGAACCCCAAAGCGATCGATTTTTGGCACTAAATGAAATGTGTGTCAAACCTGCTTCAGCCGATCGAATGCCGAGCTGTATTCTAGAAATGGAAGTTGACGGCGAAGTAGTCGATCAATATCAAGGCGACGGTTTAATTGTGGCAACTCCCACCGGTTCGACTTGCTACACTGCATCTGCCAACGGGCCGATTATGCACTCAGGAATGGAGGCGATCGCAGTTACTCCGATTTGCCCTTTGAGTTTATCCAGTCGCGCGATCGTCCTGCCGCCCGGTTCAGTCGTCAGCATTTGGCCTTTAGCAGATTACGAACTCAGTACCAAACTTTGGACAGACGGGATTTTGGGTACGGCAATTTGGCCAGGACAGCGCGTAGACGTGCGGAGGGCAGACTGCGAAGCCAAGTTTATCATTTTGCGGGAAAACTATTCTTATTTCAACACTTTGAGGGAAAAACTTCACTGGGCAGGAGCCAGAATTCGGTACAGCAACAATCACCGCAATTAATCCCAATCATGCACAATGAAACTGCATTAAGCCTTGGGACAGGTAAGCGTAAAAAAAACTGTTAACTCACCAACAATCTAGGTACAAAAACCGCCATCAGCCAACCCATAATCTCTGTACTTTGTTAAGATCGCTCAATATCTTGACAAACAGCCTGATCTATGCAGATTTCCAAAAAATCAACCCGACCTTTCAACCCTCAAGATACATATCCCTGTCCCGTGTGCCGCACCGGTCAAATTTCCACCCTAGCACTGATGGACGCGCTAGCTTGCAACTTCTGCCAGCACATTTATACCGCAAGCGTTGAAAGACAATCGCTCCAAATGGCCGATCGCCAACCGCCCGTAACTTGGCACTGGAACGGCAAACAGTGGATAGGATCCCACCTCGAAGGCGTAGAATTCGGATGGCCCTACTTGGCAGCGGCTGTTGGTCTAATTTTCCTTCCCACTACCTTGCTGGGACTTTCAGCTTACTATTTTCCCCCGGTTCCCGGCAGCCGGTTGTCGTGGCTGCCCGCAGCTTGGACAGGCTTAGCTTTTTTGTCGCATTTAGGCATTGTGCTGTGGTTGGTAGGTGAATTTTATCAATTCCCGGTCGTCACTTACTTCAGAGCTTGGGGGCGCAGGATAAGCCGGCGCTAGCTTAAATGCTCTCTAACAGCCGATCGTCCGAGGGCAGCCCACCGACATCGATCCAGGTAAAATTAGAGGCGATCGCAAAATTCAATTCCCAATCAGCACTGAAGCAGCTATAATCGTTAGCTATTCTAAATAGTCAAAAGCAAACGCATTGCGATTTGTGAGGAGAGCGATGAACATACTTGGAATCTCGGCGTACTATCACGACAGCGCCGCAGCCTTAATTCGCGACGGAGAAATTATAGCAGCAGCGCAGGAAGAAAGATTTTCCCGCAAAAAGCATGACGCCAGATTCCCTAAGAATGCGATCGCTTATTGCTTGAAAGAAGCGCAAATAGATTTGCGGGAAGTCGATCAAATAGTCTTTTACGACAAACCTTTAGTCAAATTCGAGCGCCTTCTCGAAACCTATTTATCCTACGCACCCCAAGGTTTTCGCTCTTTCCTAGCCGCCATGCCGATATGGCTCAAAGAAAAGCTTTACCTCAAAACCATGCTCAAAAGAGATCTGGCAGCAATAGCAAACTGCAAAACGAATAAACTGCCATCTCTGCTATTTACCGAACATCACCAATCCCACGCAGCATCGGCATTTTTCCCCAGCCCGTTTCAAAAAGCAGCCGTTTTGTGCCTCGACGGCGTGGGCGAGTGGGCCACAACCTCAGTTTGGTTGGGAGACGGGAACCAACTTACACCTCAGTGGGAAATCGATTTTCCTCACTCCTTGGGTTTGCTTTATTCAGCTTTCACCTATTACACCGGCTTCAAAGTCAACTCTGGCGAATACAAACTCATGGGTTTAGCTCCTTATGGCGAACCCAAGTATGTAGACAAAATTCTCAACTATTTAATCGACCTCAAAGATGACGGAACTTTCCGTTTGAACATGGATTATTTCAACTATACAGTTGGCTTAACCATGACAAACAAGAAGTTTGACGAACTGTTTGAAGGGCCGCCGCGTCAAGCTGAAGGAAAATTGACTCAGCGAGAAATGGACATTGCAGCTTCCATTCAAGTTGTTACCGAAGAAGTTGTTTTGCGGTTGTGCAGAACAGTTAAAAAAGAATTGGATGTTGATTATCTTTGTATGGCCGGCGGCGTTGCTCTCAACTGTGTTGCTAACGGCAGACTCTTGCGGGAAGGTATTTTCAAAGATATTTGGATTCAGCCGGCAGCGGGAGATGCTGGCGGTGCTTTGGGCGCGGCTTTGGCGATTTGGTATCAGTATTGCGAACAAACTCGCACTGTGAGCGCGAACTCGACACCAACAAATAGTATAGAATCCCTCAAAACTGAACTTATCACTACAAACGCAGCGGTTGAGGAGAGGACTGAAGTTCTCACTGCAAACCAAGCGGTGGCAACTGTGGCAGCGGTTGAGAAGAGGACTGAAGTTCTCACTACAAACGAAGCGGTGGCAACTGTGGCGAAGTCAGTTGCTCATTTAACTTGTCACGACCAAATGCGGGGCTCTTATTTGGGCCCGAAGTTTACTGACGCAGAAATTATCGAATATTTGGATGCTGTCAAAGCCAGCTATCACCGATTGGACGATGCCGAATTAATGCCGCAGTTGGCGGAAATTTTGGAACAGGGAAATGTGGTGGGATGGTTCCAGGGGCGGATGGAATTTGGGCCGCGGGCTCTGGGCGGTCGATCGATCATTGGCGATCCCCGCAGTGCTAAAATGCAGTCCGTGATGAACCTGAAAATTAAATATCGGGAATCATTTCGACCTTTTGCGCCGTCAATCTTAGCCGAACGAGTTGCGGATTATTTCGAGATTGACCATTCTAGCCCTTATATGCTATTAGTAGCACCTGTCAAAACCAGTCTCCGTATTCCGATGACTCCCGAACAAGAGCAGTTGTTTGGCATTGAAAAGCTCAACATTCCGCGATCGGAGATTCCGGCTGTCACCCACGTCGATTACTCGGCTCGCATTCAAACTGTTCACAAAGAAACCAATCCTCGCTACTATGACTTAATCAGCCATTTTGAAAAGCGATCGGGCTGTTCTATTGTGGTAAATACTTCTTTCAACGTTCGAGGCGAACCCATTGTTTGCACTCCAGAGGATGCTTACCGCTGTTTCATGCGAACCGAAATGGACTATCTGGTTTTGGAAAATTACTTGCTTCCCAAGTCCGAACAAATTCCTTGGAAACAAGATGATGCTTGGAAAAATGAATTTGAACTAGATTAATTATTAGTAAGTTGGCAGTGGGCAGTTGTGAGTTGTTAGTTGGCAATTGTCATTCTTCCTTCTTCCTTCTTCCCTCTTCCCTCTTCTTTCTTCCCTCTTCCTTCTTCCTTCTTCCCCATGAGCGACGAAATTAAAAAACTCGACAAAAAAGGCTTGCGCGATTTCGGGCTGCTAATTGGTGGCTTGATTGCAGTGCTGTTCGGTTTAGCAGTACCTCTACTGCGGCGGCATTCTCTACCTTGGTGGCCTTGGGCAATCGGCGGAGTGCTAGTGCTGCTAGGATTGGTTGCGCCGAAATCGCTGAATCCCGTTTATCACGCATGGATGCGCTTTGGACTGATTCTCAACAAAATCGAAACGCCGATCGTCTTAGGAATAGTTTTTTACCTGATAATTTGGCCGATGGGAGTTATCAAAAGCCTGTTTGGCGAAGATGCAATGCGGCGAAAACTGAATCCAAAAATGGATACTTACCGCGTCCCCAGTAAAGCAAGAACCAAAGTTAGTATGGAGCGTCCTTTTTAAGTGTTTGAAGCAACTTTAGATTTTCTCAAAGATTTGTGGGCGTTTATGAGAGAACGCCAAAAGTATTGGCTGATACCGTTAATTGTGACTTTAGTATTTTTGGGAGCTTTGATTGTATTGAGTCAGGGTTCTGTGATTGCTCCGTTTATTTACACGCTGTTTTGAAAGAATGAGCAAGTTGAAGAATTTGGGTGTCAATTTAAGTTTGACACTCTGTAGTTTATTGATGGGGGTGGTAATTGGTGAAATTGGATTGCGGGTAGCGAGGATTGAAGGCTATCCAAAAATAGGAGATTTCGTAGAGTCAGCGCCAACTCGTTTCCACACTTCCGATCCGAATTTGGGCTGGAAGCTGAAACCTGGTGCATCGGGGGAGTGGAATGAGGAAGGTGCGAGTTTTGTGCAGGTGAATAGCGAGGGTTTGCGCGATCGTGAACATACAAAAGCCAAACCTCCAAATACTTTGCGCGTTGCGGTTTTGGGCGATTCTTTCACTGAAGCAATTCACGTACCTGTGGAACAAACTTTCTGGTCAAAATTGGAACGAAAGTTAGGCAACTGCGAAGCTGTTAAGGGACGCAAAAATGTTGAGGTCATGAATTTCGGGGTGCAGGGTTACGGTACTGCTCAAGAATTGATAATGCTGCGAGAAAAAGTGTGGGATTACAATCCTGATATTGTAATTCTTGCTTTTTTTATTGGGAATGATATAATTAACAATTCGCCGCAATTGGAATACGATCGCTACCGACCATTTTTTGCTTATGATGCTAGTGGCAAGTTAGTGCCGGATATGTCTTTTCGCAATCTGGCGCCGATCGATCGCAACGAAAGAGCAGTTTCATTTGTAGACAGGATGCCCAGTTTTCTCGTCAACAATTCGCGCATTTTGCAGGTCATTAAGAAAGTAGACTTAGAAAGGAAAAAGCGCGAGTTGTCTGAGGATTTTACCACTTTAAGTACCCTGAACCTCAAGGAACCTCAAAATGCAGCTTGGGAAGAGGCTTGGAGGGTGACAGAGGGTTTGATTGTGACGATGCGGAATGAAGTCGTGCAGAAAAATGCTGATTTCTTGCTTGTGACAATCGGCGATCCGATGCAAGTTAGACCAGAGGCCCAGAGGCGAAAAAATTTTATGAGAAAGAACAACATTCAGGATTTGTTTTATCCCGATAGGCGGCTGGAAAAATTGGGCGCGCGCGAGGGTTTTCGGGTACTGAATTTATCCGAACAGATCCAAGGTTACACTGAAAAATATCAAGTCTGCGCCCACGGTTTTGAGAATTCTGTACCATGTGGAGGTCACTGGAATGAACTCGGACATCGGCTGGCTAGTATCCTGATTAACCGAAATTTGTGCGAAACATTGAAGCAGTCTCCAGTCCCCAACATACAACCGTAATCAGTCAAATTTCATGAAAGATTCAACGGCGCTTAAAAAAGGCAAAAATATATTAATTATAATCGCGGTTAATTTGGCGATCGCCTTTATTTGTCTGGAAGCTTTGTCGCTAGCTTTTTATTTTATCAACCAAAAGCAGTTTTTTTATACCCGAACTAAAGCCAAAGAAAAAGTAGTAGAAGATATTGAAAGGAGCGGCGTTAGACTTGATGAGTCTATAGTAGAAAGACTGCACCCACTTTTTGGCTATGTACTCAAACAAGGTGCTTTCACTAATGAAAAATTAAAGTTAAAAGTCAACAAACAAGGCTTTTTTTCACTGTACGAATATCCGTTTGTTAAAACCAATAAAAATCAAGTTATTATCGGAGTTTTTGGTGGCTCAGTTGCGAATAATTTTGCCGTTGATGAATACATAACTCGCAGATTGTCTAACAAATTGAAGACTTATCCAGAATTTGCAAACAAGGAAATTATTGTTTTAAATTTTGGCAATGGTGGCTACAAACAGCCCCAACAATTATTAATTTTAAATTACTTTATGGCGTTGGGTCAAGAGTTAGATTTAGTCATCAATATTGACGGTTTTAACGAAGTAGCACTGTCAAATTTAAACAACAAAGCCCAAGTAGAAATAGGAATGCCCAGCGTTCAGCACATAAAGCCTCTGACTGGTTTAGCCAACAACAACTTGTCACCGGAAGCGATGAGTTCGATCGTGCAAATTAACGAAAACAAAAAACAATTGAAGGCAGGTATTGACAAATTGCAAACTTGTCAACTTGCTTTGTGTCACGCTGTCACCTCGCTACAGGTAAAACAATTAGTCAACAATTATCAGCAAGCAGTTGTCAAGTACGATTCGCTCGTCAAACAATCCAACCCAGACACGGCAAATAGCGGTATAGTATATATTCCCAAAGCTGACTTTGTTTTGCAGGATGCCGCTGCTTTTGACAAAATGGCATCGATGTGGTACCAATCGTCGATCGGGATGAATCAAATTTTATCAAGTAGAAAGATTAAGTATTTTCACTTTATCCAGCCCAACCAGTATTATCCCACTAAGCGAGCGTTTACCGCCAAGGAAAACGAAATCGCGATCGACCAGAAGAGCCCTTACATTGAAGGTGTGAAAAAAGGTTATCCGGTATTGTTGTCCAAAGTCGGTGATTTGCAAAAAGCTGGGGTTAATGTTTTTAGCGCAGTGAATATTTTAGACAATACAAAAGAGACAGTTTACAAAGATGCCTGCTGCCACTATAATTCAGTCGGAGACGAAGTATTGGCAAACTATGTTTCTAGTTCTATTATTAAAGTAGTAAGAGAGTCGAAATAGAGGTTTATGAAAGATTTAAAATTTATCAAAAAAGGACAAGGATTTCTAAAAATTGCTTTGATTAACTTAGCGTTTTTACTGTTTTTCCTGGAACTTGGCTCCTTGGCATGGTATTTTGTCAAGCACAAGCAATTTTTCTATACTAGGGAAAAGACGCAAGATAAGTCGGCTTTAGGAATTAATTTAGAAGGAGTGCGGCTGAATCAGTCTATTGTTGAAAGGTTTCATCCTTTTTTTGGGTTTATTCAAAAACCCAGCGCTGATTTTAGACCTGGTTTTAAGGTTAACAACTACGGATTTATATCTCCTTACGATTACCCTTTGAAAAAAACCAAGAAAAATCAATTTATTATCGGAGTTTTTGGCGGTTCTGTGGCTTCTAATTATGGAGTGTTTGAAGTTCAAAACAAAATTTTACCTCAATACCTCAAGCAGCTTCCGGGTTTGAAAGATAAAGAATTTGTAATTTTGTCTTTTGCTACCGGAGGCTACAAACAACCCCAGCAATTATTAATTCTAAATTATTTTTTGGCTTTAGGACAAGAACTGGATCTGGTTGTGAATATAGATGGTTTTAATGAAGTAGCACTTTCTAACTTAAACAATAAAAATCAAGTCGATTTGGCGATGCCAAGCATTCAGCATATTTTGCCGCTGACTAGCTTGGCGAATAATAGCCTTTCTCTCAAAGCGATGAAAGCAACTATCAGAATTCAAGAAAATAAAGCTAGGATTAATCAGGGTTTGGAACGTTTGCAACACTGCTCTTTAGCTGCGTGCGATGCTTTGACTTCTGTTTATGTTCAAAATCTAGTTAATAACTATAAAACCGATGTCATTAAGTTTGAAAAAGAACGAACTAAACAACAAAAAGATGACAGTGGCAGTGTTATTTATATCAATACTAATAAGTCAGTTTTACAGGATTCAGTAGCTTTTCAAGAAATGGCGTTGAATTGGGCAAAAAGTTCAATTTTTATGCACAAAGTTCTGTCTGCTAGTAATGTACCTTATTTTCATATTCTTCAGCCTAATCAATATTATCAGACAAAAAGGGTGTTTGGTGAAGCCGAAAAGCAGATTGCTTTTAACAAGGATACTCCTTATGCTAAAGCTGTGCAAATTGGATATCCGGCTCTTTTCAAAAAGTTTCCTAATTTGGAAAAAAATAATATCAATCTAGTGAATGCTGTCAATGTTTTTGACAAGACTAAAGAGGCTGTTTATGTAGATAGCTGCTGCCACTACAATCAAGCTGGAGAGGTAGTTTTTAGCAATTATGTGGGCCGTTCTATTCTGGAATCTTTGCGGAAAGATCAGCCTAGGAGCAAAAAGAAGTAGGTCTGAAATATCCGCTGAATGGTTGATGTAGGGTGCGCCTAGCGCACCTTACCCGTGAGTTCAAATTTTAGGTTTTTGGTTGGGTTCTAGGTCTATCGCCCGCTGAGTCGATCGGCATTACCAAGACTTTATCAACTCGGTTCCCGTCCATATCGACTACTTCCACGCGCAAACCGTTCCACTCAAAATGCTCGGCTGCTGTGGGAATTTTGCCCAAATTTGTAATCACAAAACCGCCCATTGTGTGGTAACTTCCTTTGTGTTCTGCTGACAATTCTTCGATTCCAAATATCTCAAAAAAATCTTCGACTGCTAGCATTCCGTCTAATAGCCAAGAACCGTCTTCGCGCTGGACGGCTTCTGGCTCGTCAGCATCTTCAATCGAGGGAAAGTCGCCCACGAGTTCGACTAAAATGTCGTTGACTGTAACCAATCCTTGAATGACGCCGTATTCGTCTACTACCAAGGCAATTTGATTGCTAGATTGTTTGAAAAGTTCTAATACTTTTAAACCCCGCGTGCTTTCCGGTACAAATAACGGTCGTCGTAAAGAAGCGCTTAAATCTAGGGGTTGACCAGTTAAAGTCCGAGACAGCATATCAGTAACGTGTACTAAACCGACAACGTTGTCGAGCCCTCCCTGACAAACGGGAAACCGAGAATGACCACTGCCGAGCATTTTTTGGCGATTTTCTTCCACTGAATCGTCGAGGTCGAGCCAGGTAAGATCTGGACGCGGGGTCATTAAGGCGCTGACTCGCCGATCGCCCAAACGAAACACTCTTTCCACCATATCTTGTTCGGCTTCTTCAAAGGTTCCGGCTTCTGTTCCTTGCTCGATTAAAACTTTAATTTCCTCTTCTGTAACTTGCGGTTCTGTCGAGGGCGATATCCTCATC
This sequence comes from Microcoleus sp. AT3-A2, assembly GCF_036705685.1. NCBI lineage: Bacteria > Bacillati > Cyanobacteriota > Cyanophyceae > Oscillatoriales > Microcoleaceae > Microcoleus > Microcoleus sp. AT3-A2. The sequence goes on along the minus strand of NZ_JAUBVF010000032.1, from coordinate 49,376 downwards.
AGTCGCATCACTAAGTCAGTGGAATAACTTAACAGATAAACCGCAGGAGCGCCAATTTTTGAGAGCATTCGCATGGGAATTGCTACACTTGAAGCGATCGGCTCTGGGTTGTTAAGCGCCAGCCGCTTTGGCACGAGTTCGCCGATAATTAAGGTCAGATAAGTGATCGTTAAAATTGCTACTACTGAGGCGATCGTCTGAGCATAAGGCGCGAGGGCAGGAATCATGCGTAACAAAGGCTCTACCCTTTTAGCAATTGTCGTTTCTCCGAAAGCGCCCGACAGAATGGCCAGCATCGTAATCCCGATTTGAACTGTCGGCAAGAACTGATTGGGGGCATTAGCCAGATCCAAGGCTACACGGGCATTGATCGAACCTTGGTTGGCCATCTGTTGCAGTCTCACCTTGCGTACAGAGATGATGGCCATCTCTGACATCACAAACAAGCCATTGAGGAAAATTAGCAGGAGAACAATCAGAATATCGGTACTTGGGGACATTTCTAAAATTTTCGGTAGTAACGGCGAAGCGCTCTGCCCGGTTAGTCGATTTTAGATTTTAGATTTTAGATTTTAGATTGACTCCGCAGCCAGTATCTGGGGGATTTCCCTAATGTCTAAAATTTTTCGATCTTCACAACTTGAGTACGTGGCAGGGTATCCGTCTTTGGGTGCAGTCACAGGAGAGGTCTGGAAGCTGCGAATCTCGATCGCAAAATCGAAATTTTTTCTAAACCTGTCACTAGATTAACGGAACTGGCTTGATCACGATCGCAGGATCGACATATTAAAGCAGAAATCTATCTCCAGTTAAGTTCCCAGGCCTCAACAGCAGAGCGGCACAATCATGGATGTTTGTCGTACAATCTCCTTAACAGGCAAAGGGAAAGAGCCTTCGCCGATCAGGGATTAAAATTAAAAGCGCATGACTTTCTCTTCAATAATTCGTACCCTGGGGCGATCGCCCCTAGCAACAGAACTCCTCAACAAGCTCAAGCGCCATCGCTACGTGCAACTGTCCGGCGTAGCCCGTTTGCCCAAAGGTTTAGTAGCTTCCGCCCTCGCACAGCAAGAAGGGCGTAGTTTACTGGTAGTGACGGCAACTCTAGAAGAAGCCGGCCGCTGGGTGGCCGGGCTGGAGGCTATGGGCTGGCAGACTGTGCATTTTTACCCAACTTCGGAGGCTTCTCCCTACGAGCTATCTTACTCCGACGAGAACGAAATGACTTGGGGACAAATGCAGGTGCTGGCGGATTTGGTCGAGAAACGAGAAACAAACGCTAATTCTAAGCCGATCGCGATTGTAGCTACCGAAAGAGCTCTCCAGTCTCACTTGCCCCCACCGGATGCTTTTGAACCCTACTGTCTGACGCTGAAGCGAGGTGCGGTTCAAGACTCGAAGATACTTGACCGACAACTGGTGTCGATGGGGTACGATCGGGTGACTCTGGTAGAAATGGAGGGCCAGTGGAGTCGCCGGGGCGATATTGTCGATGTCTTTCCCGTAGCGGCGGAGTTGCCAGTACGGCTGGAATGGTTCGGAGATAATTTGGAGCAAATTCGGGAGTTCGATCCGTCTTCCCAGCGATCGCTCGATAAGGTAGATCGATTAGTTTTAACTCCCACTAATTTTAACACAATTATTAAAGCAGTTTTATCTGAAAAAAATATTGACGAAATTAACCAACTAGGCTCTGTAGATCCAGAAAATGAAGCCGAAAAATTTGTCCGCAGACTGTTGGGTTTAGCGTTCGAGCAACCTGCATCTTTGTTGGATTATTTGACAGAAAATACTTTAGTTGTTATTGACGAACCGCAAGGGTGCGAAGGTCACAGCGACCGCTGGTATGAGAATGCACAGGAACAGTGGAATAATTGTAATCGGGAATCGGCAGTTGCTGAGGCGGGAACAGAAAAGTTGCCAATTGCTAATTTGAAAGTTCCGAAAATTCACCGAACTTTTGCTGAATCTATGGCAGATGTCGCAGCTTTCGAGAGGCTAGAACTTTCAGAATTGGCAGAAGATTCTACGGCTAAAAAACTTCAAAGCTCTGCGGAGGGCGACCAGCTACCGTCTGCGATTAATTTGGCTTCTCGGCCTGTGCCGGTGATGCCTCACCAATTTGCGAAGCTGTCTCAAATGCTCAGGGAAGAGCGCGATCGGGGTTTTACCATTTTTCTGGTTTCTGCTCAACCGAGTCGATCGGTTTCTCTGCTGTCGGAACACGACTGTCCGGCTCAGTTTGTGGTGAATCCGCGCGATTATTTGGCGATCGATAAGTTGCAATTGCAGCACGTTCCGGTTGCTTTGAAGTACAGCGGTTTAGCAGAATTGGAAGGTTTTATTCTGCCGACTTTTCGGATTGTTTTAATTACCGATCGGGAATTTTACGGTCAGCATTCTTTGGCTACTTTTAGCTACGTCCGCAAGCGCCGCCGCGCTGCTTCTAAGCAAGTAGACCCGAATAAATTAAGCCCTGGTGATTATGTGGTTCACCGCCAGCACGGAGTGGGTAAATTTCTCAAGTTAGAACGCTTGACGATCGATCGCGAAACTCGCGAATATTTGGTGCTGCAATACGCTGACGGTACTCTGAGAGTGGCGGCCGATCAATTGGGCGCTTTGTCGAGGTTTCGGACTGTAGCCGATAAAGTACCGGATCTAAACAAGCTGACAGGTCAAACTTGGGAAAAAACTAAAACAAAGGTTCGCAAAGCTGTTAAGAAATTGGCAGTGGATTTGCTGAATCTTTATGCTAAAAGAGCTAAACAAACAGGTTACGCTTTTCCTCCTGATATGCCTTGGCAACAAGAGTTGGAGGATTCTTTTCCTTACCAGCCAACGCCGGATCAGTTGAAGGCAACTCAGGATGTGAAACGCGACATGGAGGGCGATCGACCGATGGATCGCTTGGTCTGCGGCGATGTTGGTTTTGGTAAGACAGAAGTTGCTCTGAGAGCAATTTTTAAGGCTGTTACGGCGGGCAAGCAGGTGGCTTTGCTCGCGCCGACGACGATTTTGACCCAACAGCACTATCACACGCTCTCGGAGCGTTTTTCCCCTTATCCGATCGAAGTTGGTTTGCTCAATCGCTTTCGCACAGAAACCGAGCGCCGGGAGATTCACAAGCGTTTGGCGACTGGGGAATTAGATGTGATTGTCGGTACTCAAGCTGTTTTGAGCAAAGCGATTAAATTTCGGGATTTGGGCTTGTTGGTGGTGGATGAAGAACAGCGGTTTGGAGTTAAGCAAAAGGAAGCAATTAAATCTCTCAAAACAGAGGTAGATGTTCTGACTCTGACAGCAACGCCGATTCCCCGGACTTTGTATATGTCGCTGTCGGGGATTCGCGAGATGAGTTTGATTTCGACTCCGCCTCCTTCCAGGCGCCCGATTCAGACGCATTTGGCTCCCTATAACCCGGAAGTGGTGCGATCGGCAATTCGTCAAGAATTAGACAGGGGCGGTCAAGTTTTTTACGTGGTGCCGCGGATTGAGGGGATTGATGAGTTGGCCGCTCAGTTGCAGGAGATGGTTCCGTCTGCCAGAATTGCGATCGCCCACGGTCAAATGGAGGCGTCGGAACTAGAATCAATCATGCTGACTTTCAGTGCGGCAGATTTCGATATTTTGGTGTGTACGACGATTATTGAGTCGGGTTTGGATATTCCGCGAGTCAATACTATTTTAATTGAAGACGCGCAGAAGTTTGGTTTGGGTCAGCTTTACCAGTTGCGGGGACGGGTGGGACGCGCGGGGATTCAAGCTCATGCTTGGCTGTTTTATCCGAAGCAGAACCAACTGTCTGATGCTGCAAGGCAGCGGCTGCGGGCAATTCAAGAGTTCGCGCAGTTGGGTTCGGGCTATCAGTTGGCTGTCCGAGATATGGAAATTCGCGGTTCGGGTGATGTTTTGGGTACTGAACAATCTGGTCAAATGGAGGCGATCGGTTTTGATTTGTATGCTGAAATGTTAGAGGAGGCTATTCGGGAAATTAAGGGTCAGGAAATTCCGAAAGTTGAGGACGCGCAAATCGACCTCACTTTGACGGCATTTATTCCTGCCGATTACATCGCAGATTTGGATCAAAAGATGAGCGCTTACCGATCTGTGGCTTCTGCTAATAACTCAGAAGAGTTACAGCAGATTCAGGCTGATTGGTGCGATCGTTATGGGCCAATTCCTCTGCCAGCCCAGCAACTTATCCGTGTTGTCGAACTCAAACAAATCGCTAAAAAAATCGGTTTTTCTCGGATCAAACCGGAGAATAAGCAGAACATAGTTTTGGAAACTGCGATGGAAGAGCCTGCTTGGAATTTGCTCAAGGCTAATTTGCCGGAACATTTGCGCTCTCGTTTTGTCTACAGCAAGGGGAAGGTTACTATTCGGGGTATGGCGGTTTTGACGGCCCAAAAGCAATTGGATAATTTGATTGATTGGCTGGGTAAAATGCAGGGCGCTTTGCCGGAATCCAATCTTTGATTTTAATATATAATCCCCAAATCTCGCGCACCGCCGAAACCACAGAATAGTACCAATGGAACTATAAAAAATATTACTGCTGTTTTCATGATGGTTTTAGCGACAGAAAGGATTAAAATCGTGAAAAAGTTAGTGAGTATTTTTTTGGCGATCGCGCTAGTGCAAGGAGTGCCAATGGGGGTTCAATCTCAACAAATAATTGACCCGATTGATCGGGTTGTGAGTGCAGGATTGATGAATAAAGATGCTAGTGGTAATTTTAATGCTGATGGCATTGTCAGTCGCGCCGATTTGGCGATGATTTTAGTGAAAACTTTTGGTTTGGAACGGCGGAAAACCGCTCAGAAACCGGATAGGGAATTGCCGGATGTACCGAAAAGTTACTGGGCTTACAGTGCGATTCAAACTGCTTTGAAAACGGGAACGATGAGCGGATATCGCGACGGAATGTTTTTCCCAAATCAAAAGGTGACTCGCGCTGAAGCTTTGGCGATTTTTGCTCAAGCTTACGGGGTTTTTCAATTTCCAGATCCCAGCATTTCCGAAATTTTAGCTAACTATCCAGATGCAGGCGAAATCCCTAATTGGGCTAGAAAGTCTATGGCTACTGCACTTTATGAAGGGTTTGTTAACATTGATCTGGCAACTAATAAGATTAATCCTTTGAAGCCGATGACTCGTGGGGATATCGCTTACGCTTTAAGCAAGTATTTAGAGCGGCAGGTAAGGCCTAGTTCTTTGCCTGTTCCGGACGAGCAGCCTCCTGATCGCGGCATGGGAAGGTGATAGTTGTTCTGCATTTAAATTAAATTTTTTGGGCGGGCAGGATGCCCAACCCCTACTCCCCACAAGAGTTTCAATAAACAGGATTGTGAAAATTAAATGCACACCAGCTTAGTTGTAAGTTGTGGGAACCGTCTTGACGTTTACGACGTTCTTAATTCCTTCTTCCTTCTTCCCTCTTCCTTCTTCCTTCTTTTAGAAAAAGTCGATCGCCCGCCATGCAAAATCCCGGAGATTTGGTGACTGTAAAAGCAGCCATCAAACCCCCAGGATTTAAGTTTTTCCTCTTAAACGAGGCTCAAATTATCCCCAGTGAGCTTTAACTCAATCAGCAGTAGCCAATTCGGTACTGGCGCCACCGCGCTTCCGCGTCAGGGTATTGAAAAGCATCTGACCGACAGCTTTAATTAAATTGCCTTCTAACTCCATAAACATCTTCATGTTCATGCCAAAAGCTGCATTAGCTTCGTCAACAATTCTCTCTGCTGTTGCTTCGTCAATCGGCAGTTCGTTCATTGCCTGACGGTAGTTAGCTTTGAATTCTTTTTCATCAGGAATATCCTGGAATTCATAGAAAGCAGTGCCTTCTCCCTCGGAAAGATTCATCCCGCGCTGGGCAATTCCCTTGAGGATTTGTCCGCCGGATAAATCGCCAAGGTAGCGAGTGTAAGAGTGAGCTACTAACAGTTCCGGTGCGGTCGCAGAAATCTCGTGAATGCGCTGCACATAAGCTTTAGCTGCGGCTGACGGAGCTACTTGTTCCCGCCAATTCGCACCGTAGTAGTAAAATAAATCTTGCTCTAAGCTTTGTTTGCGATTCAACTCAGAAAAGTTAATTTTTGAAACAACCGGATGCTGCTTTTGGCGTTCCATTTCCTCTTCCATTGCCGAGTAGACAAAGTAGAGGTTTCCTACTAACTTCCGGTAAGAAGTTTTTTCTACAACGCCTTTTAAAAAACACTTGACAAAACCGACGTTTTCTGCCATTGTGTGGGACTTTTTCGTTCCCTCACGCAATTTGGTCGCTAAATTGATGCTCATGCTATATTGTCCAACCTTCTATTTTTGTGGTAGTTGATGGATGCGCCAAAAATCTAAAATTTACCTAAGTGTTTACCTTAGATCGATTTGATGAGAGATTGTATTAATTTTTATAACAAAACCTAGAGAAATTAAACGGCCCTGATGTCCGATCGCCCGAAAGGGCAGAAGGCATCAGGGCCGCAAAAGTTTAGTCATTAGTCCTCAGCTATTAGCTGTTAGCTAACGACTGACGACTAATGGCTAATTTAGATGTCCAAGTCGAGGAGGTTGAGTTTGGGGCCGTAGGTTTCGATGAATTCGCGGCGGGGGGCGACACGATCGCCCATTAAGATCGTAAAGATGCGATCGGCTTCAGCAGCGTCTTCAATTTCCACCCGTTTCAGCGTCCGAGTTTCTGGGTTCATCGTCGTATCCCACAACTGTGTCGGCATCATTTCACCCAAACCTTTGAACCGCTGAATGGTGTAGTTAGCATTCGCCGGAAATTCATTGCGGATGAGATTGTTCATTTCGCGATCGCTGTAACAGTAGTAATGATTGCGTCCCCGTTCCACTTTATAGAGAGGAGGACAAGCAATATAGATGTAACCTTGTTCTACAAGTGCGCGCTGATAGCGGTAGAAGAAAGTCAACAATAGCGTGCGGATGTGAGCACCATCTACGTCAGCGTCAGTCATAATTACGATGTGGTGATACCGCAATTGACCCGGATCGAATTCTTCGCCTTTGATACCCAAACCCAGGGCTGTAATTAACGATTGAATTTCGTTATTTTTGTAGATTTTGGCATCGTCTGTTTTCTCAATGTTGAGAATTTTACCGCGCAAAGGCAGGATTGCTTGGAATTGGCGATCGCGCCCTTGTTTGGCACTGTTATGGACAAAAATTCCCGCCCCTAATGCAAAGTTGTGACTGTTGGGCACTTCGATGTCGTAGACATCGTACCGCTCCTCCAAATGTTCGATCTTGACAACCCGGTGGTTGTAATTCCGAACCGCTTGGCGAGCATATAGTGCATCACCATTAAAGTAGCGATCGCAAAAACTCTCATACTTCAACAAACACTTATCTTTTTTCGTGCGGCGGTAGATATTGTAATAATCAACATCAATCCACCCCATTTTCATCTCAACAGCCTTCAAAGCTTCAAGAGTTTTGCGGTAATAAGTTTCGTTCAAAGCTTCTTTACGTTTCTGGCGAAACTCCGGCGTCCACTGTTCCTTAGTTTTTTCGCGCCGCCAGTCCAACAAATTCTCATCTTGCCACTGCTCTTTCGCAAATTGCGAATTAGTCTGCCGCGCTTCAGGATTGTTAGCAAAATGATTGCGAACCCGTTCCGACTGAGCCAAACGGTTTTCTTCGGAACTCCAATACTCTTGCTGGGCTTGGTTCAGCAGTTCATTATTCTGCTGGCGATAAGTTTCATCAGTATCGTAAAACTCCCGCCACTTGCTCGTCATGTAAGCTTTATACTCTTCATCTTCCCACTGAGCTTTCGCCTGTTCTGAAAGAATTTGTCGCGTTTCGGGCTGCCGCATCCGCTCTTTCATCATCGCCCGAAATTCATCGGTCATGTGAGCTTGACGGCTCTTTTCAATGACATCGGGCCTGTGCAAGGTTTTCTCAAGGTTCGCGCGGTGAAGAGCCAAGTGATCCTCAGCAGGCAATCGCTGAATATTTGTCGGATTGTTGTTGAGTTTGTTAAAGTCAACGTGATGGCGGTGATTGCCGTCAGATGCGAGATAAACGCCGTGTTTCAGGTTGTAGAAATCCGCTAAAAGATGGGTGTAAATCCACTTATCACTGTTGGGATTCCAAACCATTTCGTAACCGTTAAGTCCCTGACCCTGTTTGGTTTTTTCCGACAACTTGCTGTGGAACGGCATTAATGAATCTTCCGGTGTCAGCATGGCGGCTGCTTTGTAAGTGCCATCCCGCAACATGAATGGATGGTCGGGAGTGCAAGTTATTGTCTCCCCATTGTCTAATGTCAGTTTGACAACTTCAGCATTTGCTTTAGTCATCCGAGCATTAGTTATTCGCTCAAACCCGATGTTTCCACTCTCGCGAATGGTGTAGCAAAAGTGTTCTTTGCCTTCTGCTTGTTCGTCAACTATCTGTTTGATAGTTTTTGTCGTACCGTCAGCTAATTTTATTTCTTGAAATGAAAAAAAACAGCCCCCCGCGGAATCGCCCTCGACCAGGTATATCTCAGACAGGGCGGGGTCTCTGGAGCTACAGTCCGCTAATTTTCCAGGCAAAGGAGACGATTCTAAGACTGATTTGCGGCGGACTAAATCGCGGGCACGACGGGCTGCTTCAGCGGCCTTAAATGCCTGAATTGCTTTTTCCAAAATAGCGTCGGCTACTTGGGGGCGAAACTCCAAATATTCTGTCAATACTTCGCCTACCAAGGAATCGACAATTCCCCGGACTTCGGTATTGCCCAGTTTAGTTTTAGTTTGGCCTTCAAATTCCGGGTCTGGGACTTTGACCGAAATCACTGCTGTCAAACCTTCGCGAACGTTTTCGCCGGCGAGGTTGGGCTCGTTTTCTTTGATTTTGTTGCGCTTGCGGGCGATCGAATTCATCGTCCGCGTCAAAACAGCCTTCAAACCTTCTAAGTGCGTGCCACCGTCGATCGTCCGAATGTTGTTAGCAAAACCGAGAACATTGTCGCTAAAAGCATCAACACACCACTGCAAAGCCACTTCGATCTGCACGTTGTTGCGTTCGCCTTGCACGTAAATCACTTCTTCGTGCAGAGGCTGCTTTTCGCGGTTCATGTAGGCGATATATTCCTTGATTCCGCCCTCATAACAGTATGTTTCGATGCGAGGTTCGCTACTTTTGAGCAGTTCCAAACGGTGGTCGCTAAACGTAATTCTCACGCCCGCATTCAAGTAACCCAATTCTCGCAAGCGCCCGGCGAGTGTAGTGTAATCAAATTCAATGCCAGTGCTAAATATTTGAGTATCTGGCAAGAAAGAAACTGAAGTGCCGGTGCGAGTGCCTTTGTTGGGCTTGGCATTAAGTTCAGTAACTGGATTGCCTCTTTCGTAGCGCTGTAAATGTTCTTTTTGGTCGCGCCAAACTGTCACTTCTACCCACTCGGACAGCGCGTTAACAACAGAAATACCTACACCGTGCAATCCTCCAGAAACCTTGTAGCCACCACCGCCAAATTTACCGCCGGCGTGAAGTACAGTCATTACTGTTTCTATTCCCGATTTGCCAGTCTTGGCAACGATGCCGGTCGGAATACCCCGGCCGTCGTCTGTCACGGTAACGGAACCGTCGGCGTTGATGTCAATCTCGATGTGAGTGCAGTGGCCAGCCAGCGCCTCATCTATGGAATTGTCCACAACCTCGTAAACTAGATGGTGGAGTCCTCGCGGGCCGGTGGTACCGATGTACATCCCCGGCCGTTTACGGACTGCTTCGAGACCTTCGAGAACTTGAATCTGGTCGGCGCTGTAGCTGCTGGTCATACAAAAATAGCTCCAATAATGAGGCCTAAAGCCCCGAAAGCTTCTAAAATGGGAAAACTCCTAAAATTATAGCACAAAACCGTTAAAGGCGATGCTAGGGCTTTCTGAAGGGAAATTTATCGTGGGGAGGGAGGGGAATAGTTTTGAGATTGCTTCCCGCCTGCCCAGGCAGATCGCGGTGAATCAGGGGAGGGAGAGAGGGGAAAGCATTGAGAGGAGAGGATTTGAGAGTTTTTATAGGGAAATGTGCGACAGCTTATGCCTAGATTAATTACGATTTGCGGGGCGACGGCGACGGGGAAGTCGGGAGTGGCTTTGGCTTTGGCGGGGCGGCTGCAATCCTCGATCCTGAGTGCGGACTCGCGTCAAGTGTACCGCGAATTTGACATCGGAACCGCAAAACCGACGGCGGTCGATCGCGCCTGTGTACCGCATCACTTAATTGACATCTGCGATCCCACAGAAACTCTGACACTAGCAGATTACCAGCAACAAGCTCAAAATTTCATTGCTGCTGTCGATTTTCCTGTTTCTCCCCCCCTGTTGTTGGTGGGAGGGACGGGCTTATATATTAAGTCTGTAGTCAGGGGTTTGAAAATTCCGAGGGTAGCACCGATGCCCGAATTGCGATCGCAACTTGCGGAACTCGGACAATCTCAATGTTACGCGATGTTGCAGCAAGTTGATCGCTCTGCCGCTAAGAAAATTCACCTCAATGACCCAGTAAGAACTTTAAGAGCACTGGAAGTATTTTATGTCACTGGTCGCCCTATATCGGAACAGCAGGGCGAAAATCCTCCCAATTATCCTATTTTACAAATTGGGTTGGATTGTGATATTGATGTTTTGGTCGATCGTATCAAACAGCGCACAGAACAAATGCTAGAACGCGGTTGGATTGCTGAAGTAGAATATTTGTGTAAAAAATACGGCTGCGACTTGCCACTATTGAACACACTGGGTTATCAGGAAATGAAACAATATTTGGCTGGCGATATTAAGCTGGAAGAAGCCAAAGAATTAACAATTTTGCACACGCGGCAATTTGCCAAGAGACAGCGCACCTGGTTTCGGGCCTATCCTGAAATTGAATGGTTTGATGTGAGTACGCCAGATTTATTGGAACGAGTTTGGCAGAGAGTGCAGGAATTTCTCAAGTGATTTTATATCGGAATTAAAGATTTATTTCAACCGCAGATTAACGCTGATGTAATTTAACTTGACTTGCTAGTTCTTCAACTAAAGTAAGTCTGATTTTTGCGTTAACTTTGACTCGGTAAAATTTCTCTAATTCTTTGCCGAAACAAACGCACAGCAGCACGCTGTCCGATTGTTCTGCTTTGTTCGATGAAACCGGGAATTTCGGCAACGGGTAAAAAGGGAAAAGCTAAACTGCGATCGCACATTTCATATTTTCCCTCTACAAGTTGATAAACTTGCAGAGATTCCCGCCGATACCTCCAAAGTTCGGGAACACCAAGAGCAGCATAAATTGTAAACTTATTCACAGAAGAATTCGTGTAATCTGACTCTATTGCTAAATCTGGTGGCAAATCCTCTGGGAGGCTGATATCTCTTTTACCTCTGACGCTGGCTTCATTTTGAATGTAGAAACAAGTATCAGGTTCGACAGCACGAGTTAAATCTTCCCGTTCCAGAGTCAGAGAACCAGCTTTCATCACTTCGATTTCTAGCTCGTCTGCTGTAGCTTCAATAAAGCTTTCTATCAGTCCTTTCGGAACTTCATGTTCTAGATGTGGCATCCTGATTTCTAATACTCCTCCATCGTAAGCAATTCTCCAAGCTCTATCGTCCCCAACATCTGCCAGCAATGCTTTAAAAGTTGACCAACTGACACCTTTTAAAATAACGCGGTTTTCTGGGGTAGTTTGCTGCTCTACGGGAGTTGATGTTGTTGTTACCATTTAACCATTCCTTGGTAGCTTCATCAATTTTTATTGTAGACGGTAATAAAATATTTTTTCTCGTTCCCAGGCTCTGCCTGGGAATGCCTGAATCCGAGGCTCAGCCTCGGGGGAATAGGGAGGCAGAGCCTCCTGATCTGCGTTCCTAGGCAGAGCCTAGAAACGAGGGGAAACGAGGGGAAATCCGTCAATTAACTGTACAAACTCGCCACATATTCGCCATAACCGTTATAGGGCAAAGTTGGTCGAGTTTCCCACGACCAACTGCTACCGGGACCGACTATGCGTTCGCTGGCCTGCGACCATCTGGGGTGAGGTTTGTCGGGTTCGACATTTGCTTCAAAGGCGTATTCGTTAGGACCGACTGTATTCCAAAAAGTGGCTGGCTGTTGTTCGACAAATTCAATTTTTACGATCGACTTTGCGCCCTTAAAACCGTATTTCCAAGGAATCACTTGGCGCAGTGGCGCACCATTTTGCTTAGGTAATTGTCGGCCGTACAAGCCTGTGGCAAAAAATGCTAAATCGTTGGCCATTTCCTCAATTCGCAGACCTTCGGTGTACGGCCAAGGATAAAATTGCGACATCAAACCGGGGCCGGGAGTAATTTTGGGGTCGTAAAATGAGGTGAAGCGAACGAATTTCGCCTTCGATTGCGGTTCGACATCAGCCATCAGTAATTTCATGGGAAATCCGACCCAAGGAACTACCATCGCCCAGGCTTCTACACAGCGAAATCGATAAACTCGTTCTTCGATAGGAAATTTTTTGTTGAGGTCGTCAATATCATAAGTGCGGGGATTTTTTACTAAACCGCCTACTTCTACTTTCCAGTTTTCTGTTGGCAAAGCTTGAGCGGCTTGCCAAATAGATTTTGTGCCGCCGTATTCGTAAAAATTGTTGTATTTTGTAGCTAAGGCTTCGTCGGTAATCGCTCGATCGACTTTCGCAAAGTCGGGATTCCGGCTCAAGCCCGAATATGCTTGGGTTGAGCTTTGATCCAGAGCAGTTTTTGAGCTAGTATTGCTTTGGCAGCCTGTCAGCGGCAGCAGCGAAGCTGTCACGCCGGCGCCAATTAAATTTGTCATGAAGCGGCGACGGTTGAGAAAGGCTGTTTCTGGGGTAATTTGGGGTTCGAGAATTTCCCAAGATTTGGGAACGCGAATTAAAGGCATAAGTAATAGCTAAAAGTTAGTAGTTAGTTGGACGAAAGTTGCCTAAGTTTTAATCTGTTAGTCGATTTGAGATGGGAATTTTGAACTTTTAGATTCACTCCATTGAACAAAGAATCGCGGATATTTGACAAGATCTCGCGATTGATTTGGTGCGAGCGCACTGAAAGTATTCGCAATGACAGTATAACGTAATTCGGTAACAGCGAATCCCGCCGATCGCTCGAATGAGCTCGGTACGATCAACCTATTAAACCTCGCTCGCAGGAAAGTCAGCAATAATTTACGCGCGATCGACGGCAGCAATTGTGGCGAAAATCTGGGAAACAATTATGATCAAGCAAAGATTCCAATTAATTATTTAGTTTGTCCACAGGAAGCGGCACGCACCGCCCCGCTTTCCTCCCCCACCAGCAACCATGTCGGACGGGGGTCTCCAGCGGAAAGATAAATGAGTTACTGCATCAATCCCCATTGCCAGAACCCCCAAAATCTAGATCGCGCGACAGTCTGCAAAAGTTGCGAGTCGAATTTGCTGCTAAAAGGTCGCTACCGAGTCTTTCACACCCTCGGTCAAAGTCTCACTTGCCGCACCTTCTTAGCCGTCGATGAAGACCAACCTTCGCAACCCCGCTGCGTCATTCAACAGTTCTGCCAACCCGCAGCAGCCGCAGACGGTCAAAACCAGCTAAACCGGACATTTCTCGGCTCAGCCTCAGTTCTCGATGAGTTGGGCAAACATCCCCAAATACCGAAACTGCTGGCATCTTTTGAACTCGAAGGTTGCCAGTATTTGGTGCAAGAATACATCGAAGGTCGCAATTTAGCCGATCGGCTTTCAGAAAAAGGCGTTGTTAAAGAAATTCAAATTTGGTATCTGCTGAGCGAATTGTTGCCAGTCCTGCAATTTGTTCACGAAAATCAACTGATTCACGGAGATATCAAACCGTCCAATATTATTCACCGGAAAACTCCCCAAGCATCCCCAGCTTTGGCAGGGAAAGAGGATTTACATTCCGTGTCTCAGGAAAGTGCCTCTGGGCTAGTTTTAGTCGATTTCGGCGCGGCAATTCCGGCAAACAGCGGGCCGCTCAAAACAGAAACGGTGACAGGTTCTGCGGAATACGCGGCCCCGGAACAAATTAAAGGCAAAGCGATTAAGAGCAGCGACATCTACAGTTTGGGCGTCACTTGCATTCACTTGTTAACGGGAATGTCGCCCTTTGATTTGTTTGACATCAAAGCCGAGAGTTGGGCTTGGAGGCATTATTTGAAAGTACCAGTTTCGGCGCGACTCGGCCGCATTCTGGATAAAATGGTGCAGCGAGAACCATCAAAACGCTATCGATCGACCGAGGCAATTCTCACAGACATGAAATACGGCCCGGCACCGGTAGACGTGATTCTCGGCAAACCCAAGTGGACTTTGGCCATGTGGGGAGCAAGTACGGTTGCCCTGCTGTCCGTAGTGCTGGGTTCTCGCTTGCCATCTCCAGCACCGCAGGCTTTCACTTCTTCTGAGCCTGTTTCTAGCATTCCCGAAATTCGGTTCAATCCGCCCCCGATGCAGGATTTCCGGGGTCAGGCATCGCAGTCACGGCCAGCAGTGCGGACTCTGGCGGATCAAGACAAAAACCCGGTTTGGGCGGTAGCAGTCGCTCCCAAGGGTCGCGTGATTGTCAGCGGGAACAACGACGGCACAATTCACCTGCTGCACAAGCGTCACGGCAAGCTGCTCAAGGTTTTAGCAGGACATTTGGGGCCTGTGTGGTCGGTGGCCGTCAGTCCCGACGGCAGGACGATCGCCAGCGGCGGCGTTGACGGTACGATTAAATTGTGGAATTTCTATTCTGGCCGGTTAATTCAGACTTTGGACGGACACCAAGACGGCGTGTTCTCGGTGGTTTTCAGTCCCGACAGCAAAACCGTAGCCAGTGTCGGTAAGGACAAAACTTTGAAGCTGTGGCAAGTCGAAGGCGGGACTGAGTTGGAAACTCTTAAGCGGGTTTTTGACGAGGTGCAGTCGGTGGCTTTCAGTCCCGATCAAGAAACCTTGGCGATCGGCAGCAGCGACGGTAAGATCAGCCTGTGGAACTGGCAGACTGGGGAATTGAAAGAAACTCTTTCGGGTCATTCCGAGGGAGTTTGGTCTCTGGCCATCAGCCCGGACGGTCAAACTCTCGCCAGCGGCAGTTGGGACAAGACGGTGAAGTTGTGGGATATCAGCCCCAATAATCAGTCCGGGCAGCCCAACGGTTATCTGCTGCGGACTCTGATCGGCCATTCCGACAAGGTTAAGTCCTTGGCTTTCAGTCCCGACGGAGACAAGCTAGCCAGCGCCGATTTGAGCGGGACTATCAAGCTGTGGCGGATGGGTTCGGGCGAAATGACGGGCACGCTGAAGGGTCATTCTACTTGGGTGGAATTGGCTTTTAATCCTCAAGACAAAACTCTGATCAGCGGCAGTTTTGACGACACGATTAAGGTGTGGCGGCTGTCTCCTTAATTTGTTCGATTGTCCGCGCTATAAAATTATTAGAATCCCCAACCAGAATCTTTAATTTTGGTTGGGGATTATGATAATCGGCGATTGAAATCGCTGCTGGTGTACAAACTTTTATCCCACATTCCGCAGTTCTGGCTTTAATGACTAAGGATTATCATACATTCAGTGTAGGAAAAATATCTGTGCCTACCTTTTCTAATTTTAGTATCATTTTTTTGCGGTTTTGGCGAAATATAAGAAATTTGAATTTATAGATATTTCCCAATATATTCCTTCGGCAATATCTGAACTGATTTTCCCTAAATTAGACACTAAAATTCCGCAACATGATTGTTATGTTGCCAATTATTTGAATTTATTCAACCATATTCTCCGGTTTATTTTCCGCGTTACCCATCTTCAACTATTAAATAATATTGATCGCAAACCTTTCCTAAATAATTTAATATCTCCCGACGTTCCTTTGTTAAGTTGCTTAACTTGTTACGAATGCATTGAGGTTGACTAAATGTACGGCTTGAAACATCTGAAATACCCACCGCATTGTCGGTTTATTTGTCATTTTCTTGACCTGGTTTCTGATGCTGGCATTGGCTGATTCTAATTCTTGTCTCAACTTTCTTTGGGCAAGATTATATACTAATAAACATACTCCCATTATCATGGCAATTGCTTCTACTCTCTCTGGTTTTTTCACGAAGACGCTCGATGTGAAAAATAATGGATCTTTTAAAAATCTAAATCCTCTTTCGTTACTTTGTTGGTCTTTGTATTCTTCTAATATTTGCTGGTTGGTTATTTCGTTTTTATCTAAGATGTTTGTTGCCAGTATAAATCTCCCTGCTTTGATTTTTTCGGCTGATATTATTTCGGGTCTGGTTTCTATTTTACCGATTATTTGATAGGATATTGTGTCTATATTACTAGCTTTGTTGGTGGTTTATTTTTGTTTTTTGGGGCTTTTTTCTTGACATTCAATTTCGGTAATTTGGTGATATTTCCATGTGTTTGATAGATTCTTTATGGCGGTTTCTGCGTCGGCTACACAAGCGAATTTTTGCCGGAAAAGCTTACGTAGCGAGGCTTGGGCGCTTGATTCTTGTTTGTTTACTTGTTTGTCTATTTGTTTGATGCTTGCTTTTTTTCTGAGTTCACTTTCTATGACTAACCATCTTTGTTTGATGTTTCCATAGTCGCTGGTTCTTTCTGCTATTTTATATCCTTTTTTGGAGCTGGCTTTCCATTCACTTTCTTTGATGTCTACAATTTGCTCTTGGGCTGATTTTATGCTGAGTGGGACTCTTGTTATCCATTTGATTCCTGTCATTGCCGATAGGTTATCTTTGGTGTATAAGGCGCTGTCTGCTACGGAGATTCCCTCAAATGTCCACTGTTTTTTGAATTCTTTTAGTCTTTCTACAAATACGCTTTTGTCGTTGATGTTCCCTGAGTCTATTTTGAGAGATAGTGGTATGTCTCCGTCTCCTGTTACGATCATGTCTATGATAAATTGTTTCAGGTCTGGTCGATGATCTCTCGAGTATCCGTGTACTATTTCTATTGGTTTCATTTCCGATGTTTCTGGTTCTGCTTCTTTTTTTGTTTGATTGGTGTTTTTGACTTCGGTTTTATATTCTCCTTGTACGTACATTGAACTTCCATCTAAATGGATGCTGTTCATTTTTACTTGGAATTTATGGGCAGCTTTTATGGCGATTGTTGTGAAGAGTTTTGTGGTTCCTACTTGGTAATATTTATCGAGGGCTCTTCCTAGTCTATCGTCGTTTAGATGTTCGGGTAGTATTCCCTTTCCGATTAGATGTGATGTTGCTTGGACTACAAAAAATTCCTCGAATATGTATAATGGGGCGCTTAAAAAGCCTAGTCCATTCAAAATCATTGCTTTCATGACTTGTCCTGGGCTGAGAATTTCTTGGGTTGTTATTCCTACTATTTTATTGACTTCTTCTACTAATTCCATCTCGTCTATTATGCCTGCTACTATTCCTAAATGGTCTAAATTTAGGACTTTTATGGCTTCTTGATGCTCATTCATGGTTTTTTCCTCTTGGCTTCTCATTCGTTCATTGTATCTCAAAAAAGCCTGAAGTGATTACCGAGTAATCACTTCAGGCTTGAATTTTTAAATTTTATAACCATCAATTCTATTTAAAGACCTGCGGAATGTGGGTTTTATCCACTCCAAGCTGACTAAAGTATATATTTAGGCAGTCCCGCCGTTAACGCGGATATTTTGTCCGGTAATCCACCGGGCTTGTTCGCTGCACAAAAAAGCCGTCACATCGGCAATGTCTTCAACTTTTCCGAGTCTTCCCAAAGCAGCCATTTGAGTAAATCTTTGTATTTGTTCGGCGGTTTTGCCGACTGTAAAAAGTTCTGTATCCGTTGGGCCCGGAGAAATCACATTAACTGTAATTTGGCGATCGCCCAATTCCTTCGCCAGCGATCAAGTTAGCTGTTCCACTGCGCCTTTTGTCGCCACGTAAGCCCCGTAAGTTGGCAGTAGCATCACCGTTGTCGAACTGGAAAAATTGACAATTCTTCCTCCGTCTGCCATCCGTTTAGCAGCTTCTTGACAAGCAAAAAACGTACCTTTGACGTTAATTGCAAAAAGATTATCAAACTCTGCTTCGGTAACTTCCGCTACAGGTTTGTAAAGAATTACTCCCGCATTATTGACTAAAATATCGACTTGTGAATAGGTTTCCAGAGTGCGATCGAACAAATCGCGAATTTCTGCGGTTTTGCTGACATCGGCTTGCACGGCTAATGCTTTGCCGCCTGCTGCTTCTATTGCTGACACGACATCTTTAGCCTGCTCTGCGCCTCTGGCGTAGTTGACGACAACTGATGCGCCTTCTTGGGATAATCGGAGGGCGATCGCGCGTCCAATTCCCCGCGATGCACCAGTCACTATTGCCACTTTTCCTGCTAGTGATGCCATGAGATTTCCTCTGCAATTAGCGTTGATGCTGGTTCAAAATAATCATACTATTTTTTTCCGCATTCCGGTAGAGAAACAAATTTAAACTCTCTAATAGCCATAATTTTCCTAGAAATCGCGGTTGCTAACTAACACTTGTGGTAAAGTAGTGTCGGCTGTTAAAGTAAAATCTATGAGCGTAAATTCCGAGTTAGCAGAGCAGTATTTGTCCGCAGGCGACAGCCTCCAGAAATCAGGAAAACTTGACGAGGCGATCGCTCAATATCAAAAATTACTAGCCATTCAAGCGGATAGTGCGATCGCGCTCAACAAGATCGCTGAAGTTTACTATGCTCAACAAAAATTTGCCGAGGCGATCGCCTCCTGTTACCAAGCACTTCGCCACCAACCGAATTTCGCCGCCGCCTACAAAACTATAGGGAATATCCTGCAAGCCCAAGACAAAATAGACGCGGCGATTCGTGCATACTCAAAGGCGATCGAATTCGACCCTAATTTTGTCGAAGCATATGTTAATTTGGGCAGTATGTTTTACAAACAAGGTCAGCTCGATGACGCCATAACTTACTATCAAAAATCTATTGTTATTCAACCCGATCTAGCCGTCGCTTATTGGAATTTAGGCAAAAGTTTGGAAGAGCAAGGTCGAATCAATGAAGGTTTATTTTATCAAAAAAAAGCTCTTAATTTACAGCCGGAGTTAGAAGGTAGAAGCAATTTAGTAAAAAATCACACTTACTGAAGAGGAATGCTATAGTCGGAATAATTCAATCATTAACGATGCAAGCTGGATCGAAATGGAAATTAACCAGAATCCGCTCGAATTCCTAACGGCTAAAGTACAAAAAGCTGTTGCCGATACCCAAAACTTAGCCAACGAAATCGCTGCTAAAGTTGAGGAAAGTGCAACTGTATTAACGGCGTGGGGACAATCAGCGCCAAGTTCAATTGTTAGTGCCGGGGCGATCGCCACTCAAGAAGCTTTTAAAATAGCACATAACATCCGTTTTGAGAACCTGCCAAGAAATCTGCAATCCAAATTTGCTAGGGCTGGGATGCGTGACGGAATGCGAGATGTGCAAGAAGCAGCAAAAGTATTTGAATCCATACCCGCCCAAATTCGTGCCCAAGGCCCAGAAGCAATTCGCAACTTCTGTCAAGATAAAGATTGGAGTCACATCCAAGCCCACGTCAATGGAGGCCCAAGCGAAGCTGCTAACGGGATTTTTGAATATTTTTGGGTAAATCGTGCTCGCGGTGGTAAAGACATGACTGCTGCAGAATTAGCAGTCGCTAAGCAAGTTTTAGCGGATGCAGCGTTTAAAGCAGCAGTTGCGGAAATCGTTGGGGCTGCAATGAAAGGGGCGATCGCCGCAGCAGTAATTGAGTTAATATTTTCTATCTTAGAAAACTCGCTATTGTGCGTGGAAGGCAAAATTACCCAGTCAGAGTTAGTCGAACAAGTTGCCACCGCCACCGCCAAAGCTGGCATTGCTGGGGGTGTTGTTACAGGCATTCTGTTAACGCTGTGCATGATATTTCCCCCAATTGCCGCGCTTTTAGGTGCCGCTGCGATGCCCTTGGCGGTTGCAGGTATTGGTTTTATGGGAATTCGTGCCTGGGAAATCTTTTGTCACGGCGATCGACTATTTGGTATTACTGAACAAACACAAAAATTTCTGGGAATGACTGAACAGTTGACAGTTGACAGTTGACAGTTGACAGTTATGATACCCGGATCAAACCGTTTATGAAGCGCGGATTTAAGACTCTATTCATGATAGTTATTTAGGTCCGCGCTTTTTTTTGGCGGTTGCTTGTAGCAACATTTTTAGATGATTGGGAAACATAAAATAGTATGGATTCAGTAGAAAAAAAACAAGATCAGCAGCATCCGCAATACAAGCGCGATCGAGCCAGTGTCAATACTTTATTAGCAGGAGAAGCAACCGACTACAATTTATCGGAACTAGCAAGATTAATAATTCGCTACCGAGGCTTTCCCGGTGCTAGAGATATTCAATCAGACTTAAAAAAAGTCCTGCAAAAATGGAATTATACCGAAGAAAGTCTTTACGAACAAACCCGTAAAATTCACGCCAAAGGTGAAGTTTACAGGAAACAAAAAAGCGACCAAGAAGATTGGGTTTAATCTCAAATCTCGCTTAAATACCTGCTCTATCTCTTACATGAAAAAGGCTATATTATGAAAGCTTAGAAGTGAATTAGCGATCGAAATTAATGAGTAATTTTAGGCCTAGGAGCCGGTGCACCTCGCAGCATTCCTTCTGTACTGAGGTCTTCATCAATTTCTTCCCAGTGAATGCCATAGCCTCCTCCACATACTTCCCATTTTTCCCTTTGATCAGGCGTTGCATGAAACAATCTTGGATACCAAATTAAAGGCACGGTAATGATTCGTCCATCCATCAAATCAACACTAATGGTTTCTTCTGTAAAATGAATGTGCTTAACTCTCTCGTCCGCTCGAATCGCCAAAATACCCATACCAAGCCTCCAATAGCGTTTGTTTATTTTCTTGTACTACCGACTCTATTTTACGAAGTTCTTTAGCACTAAAACCAAGGTTGTTTCCTAAACTGACTGGCTCCAACCAAAATTTAACCGATGATTTGTCTCTGTCAATATGAACATGAGGTGGTTCATTTGGTTCATGGCTGTAAAAGTAAAGTCGGTAAGGGCCTATTCGTAAAATAGTTGGCATAATTGCAGGTTATACAATATTTCAATGCGAATATCTGTATTTGGTTTTCTTTTATTCTTCTTCCATAATACGGGCGGTGTAAAATCAACTGGTTCCTAGGAAGAGCCTGGGAACCAGCAACAGTCAACAGTCAACAGTCAACAGTCAACAGTCAACAGTCAACAGTTAACTATTTTCAAACCATCTCTGGCGAAACTTGCATTGCCGGCTGCGGCTGGAATTGGAACAGCGAATAAACCACATTGCGGCGGATATCAGTCATCATGTCCAAGAACAGCTCGTAACCTTCAGTTTTGTACTCGATTAACGGGTCTTTCTGGCCGTAACCGCGCAGCCCTACAGACTCGCGCAAAGCATCCATTTGTTGCAAGTGTTCCCGCCACAAAGTATCAATTTGCTGCAAAATAAAGAACCGTTCCGCATCTCGCATCAATTCAGCTCGGATTGCATTAACTTCCGCTTCTTTAATGTCGTAAGCATTGCGGACTTGTTCGTGCAGGAATGTTTTAATTTCCTCAACGGACAAATCTTCTAGCTGATCCGGTGTCATGTCAGCGAGCAGATAAACAAATTCCTTCACCTTGCTCACAAGTTTGTCGAGTTCCCATTCTTCCGAAGGTAAATCGGGATTGATGTATGCTCCCACGATGTCGTCCATCGTCTGTTCGGCATATCTAATTACCTGTTCTTTGGAGTCCAAACCTTCCAATACTCGGCGACGTTCCGCATAGATTGCTCGACGCTGATTGTTCATCACTTCGTCGTATTCAAATACCTGCTTGCGGATATCGTAATAGTAGGTTTCGACTTTTTTCTGAGCGCCTTCGAGGGAACCAGTCAGCATTTTAGATTCGATCGGCATATCTTCGTCAACACCGAAAGCCTTCATCAAACCGGCAACCCGTTCGCCGCCGAAAATCCTGAGCAAATTGTCTTCCAAACTCAAGAAAAACCGCGTAGAACCCGGGTCTCCTTGGCGTCCCGCCCGGCCGCGCAACTGATTGTCGATTCGGCGCGATTCGTGGCGTTCCGTACCGATGACGTGCAAGCCTCCCAACTGCACGACTTCATCATGTTCGGTGCTGGTAAAAGCATCGTATTCGCTGCGAGTT
The DNA here is from genome assembly GCF_036705685.1 of Microcoleus sp. AT3-A2. Lineage (NCBI taxonomy): Bacteria > Bacillati > Cyanobacteriota > Cyanophyceae > Oscillatoriales > Microcoleaceae > Microcoleus > Microcoleus sp. AT3-A2. Next base: position 27,171 of record NZ_JAUBVF010000032.1, on the reverse strand, counting down.
AAATTGTAAGCTTCCCGCAAATTTTGAATTACCGGGTCTTTTGTCGGCGCTTTTTCCGAAGCTATAGCCACGATATCATCGGCTTGCAATTCCGAGAGCGATCGCGCGCCGTACTCCTTCACCGCCAATTCCACGGCCGCCACGAGCATTTGTTTGGCATTGTTCGATAGTTCCGTCGGGAAAATCTGCGCCGAAGCTTTCCAAGACTTTACCTTTTTCTTAGTCGGATCAAAACCTTGAGGTGCGGAGCGACCACTAATACCCGGTACTTGCACCACCGAAAACCCCTCGTCATCTTCGGGTTGCACGATCCGGGGCATAAAATACTCCCGCAACTTCAGGCGCGCCATGTACTCAGAATTACCGCCCAAAATAATATCAGTACCGCGTCCCGCCATGTTTGTGGCGATCGTCACAGCGCCTTTGCGTCCGGCTTGAGCGATAATTTCAGATTCCCGCTCCACATTTTCCGGTTTAGCATTGAGCAAATTGTGAGGAATTTTCCTCTCCAGCAGCAGCCGCGACAGCAACTCCGACTTTTCCACGCTCGTAGTGCCCACCAGCACCGGCCGACCGATCTCGTGCATTTCCGCGCAGTCTTGGGCAATCGCATTCCACTTCCCAGCCTCCGCCTTGTAAACCATATCCGAAAGGTCTGTCCGGCTGGTAATGCGGTTAGTCGGAATCAGCGTCACTTCCAGATTGTAAATCTTCTCAAACTCTGTCTCTTCAGTCTTTGCCGTCCCAGTCATCCCCGACAGCTTCGGATAAAGCAAAAAGAAATTCTGATAAGTAATCGTCGCCAGCGTCTGAGTTTCCGGCTGAATTTCCGCCCGTTCCTTCGCTTCGATCGCCTGATGCAAACCGTCACTCCAGCGGCGTCCCGGCATCACCCGGCCGGTAAACTCATCCACAATCACGACTTCGCGATCGGGATTGACGATGTAGTTAATATCCTTAATAAACAATTCCTTCGCCTTAATCGCATTAAAAATGTAATGCGCCCAAGGATCAGCCGGGTCGTACAAATCCGTAACACCCAACAACCGCTCCGCTTCACCAAACCCTTCATCGGTCAATAGCACATTCCGAGCCTTTTCGTCAACCTCGTAATGTTCTTCATTTTCCTTTCTCAGAGCAGCAGCTACCTCAGCCGCCCGTATATACTTCTCACTGGGGCGTTCCACCTGGCCGGAAATAATTAAAGGCGTCCGTGCTTCATCAATCAGCACCGAGTCAACCTCGTCAATCACACAGAAATTAAAAGGACGCTGCACTACATCTTCCATGACAGTAGCCATGTTGTCGCGCAAATAATCAAAGCCGACTTCGCTGTTAGTGGCGTAGGTAATATCGCAGCTATAATTTTTCTTTCGTTCCACCTGATCCATGCCCTGCTGAATCAGTCCCACAGTCAATCCCAGGAAGCGGTGTACCTGTCCCATCCATTCCGCGTCCCGTCTTGCGAGATAATCGTTGACAGTGATGATGTGTACGCCTTTACCGTTGAGGGCGTTGAGGTAAGCCGGCAGCGTCGCCACGAGAGTTTTGCCCTCACCGGTTTTCATTTCGGCAATTTGGCCTTTGTGCAGGATAATGCCCCCGAGGAGTTGGACATCAAAGTGGCGCAGCCCCAAAACCCGCTGTCCCGCTTCCCGCACCACTGCAAAAGCTTCCGGCAAGATTTCGTCTAGGATCTCTTTTTCTTCGTTGAGAGATTTAGCTTTTGCCAGACGTTGTTGAAACTCGGCCGTTTTTCCTCTGAGGCCGTCGTCTGAGAGTGCGCGGAAGTCTTCTTCCAAAATATTGATATCAGCTACCCAAGGCTGAAATTTTCTCAGTTTGCGCGCGTTGGGATCGCCTAGCAGATTTTTAAACATGGCAGGAGAGGCAGATTTTTAATAATTTAGCTATTAGCTTTCAGGGTTACGGGCTGTAGTGTTAGCCACAACATATACCTTTTCCGATTGTAGCAACCATTGGCTCTCCTGGGCCGTCGCTGCGGGCGAGCGACCGATTTTGGATTTTGGATTTTAGATTTTAGATTGAAGTTGGTGAATGTGAGCGAGGGCGCAGCTCAGGTATCGGTGCTTATTGACAATTGCAGAGCATAACAGGCAAGATGCCTGTTCCACAATAGATTAATGTTTTTGTTGGATTAATTTCAGCAACAGGCAAGATGCCTGTTCCACAAGAGGTTAATGTTTTTGTCGGGAGTAGGGGTTGGACCCCAGATCCCGCCCGATCGCCCTTATTGAAAAAGCTGTCACATCTCAGATCAAATTAACCCTCGTTTTAAACAGGCCTGGGCACTTCGTAAGTCAAAAAGTCATAGGCCATTTTCGTATTCGGAAAAATAGCCTGCGCTTCCTTGAGCAAATCATCCAGGACGATCGCATTCCCCGGAGCATAACGCGGGCTAAAATGCGTCATAATTAGCTGTTTCGCCCCAGCGATCAAAGCAACTTGAGCCGCCATTGTGGAAGTTGAATGCAGGCGATCAAATGCCATTTGAGCATCTTGATGAGCAAAAGTAGCTTCATGCACCAACAAATCAGCATCCTTCGCTAATTCCACGGCCCCGTCACAAAAAACCGTGTCAGTACAATAAACAAACTTCCGCCCGACTTGATCCGGGCCGCAAAAATCAGTACCTTTAAACTGTCGCCCGTCCTCTAACTTTACCGTCTTTCCTTGTTTTAATTGACCGTAAACAGGCCCGGAAGGAATACCCACAGCCTTCGCTTTTTCTACATCAAAATGTCCCGGACGGTCTTTCTCAGTTACTCGATAACCAAAAGCAGTAACTCGGTGCTTCAAAGGGCTGCAGCTAACAATATATTCGTCATCTTCATAGATGACTCCCTCGTGAATTTTGTGTACCTTAACCGGGTAAGAAAAATGAGTTTGAGAATACCGAACACCAGCTTGCAAATATTCTTCAAGTCCCGGAGGCCCGTAAAGATCGATGCGCTTGACATTCCCCGCCAAACCGCAGCTAGCCAGCAAACCCATTAAGCCGAAAATATGGTCGCCGTGCAGGTGAGTGATGAAAATGCGGCTTAGTTGGCTGACTTTGAGATCGCTGCGGAGAAACTGGTGCTGAGTTCCTTCGCCACAGTCAAACAGCCAGAGTTCCGCTCGCTGGGGCAAGCGCAGGGCGATGCTGGAAACGTTGCGCGATCGCGTGGGTACGCCGGAGCTAGTTCCGAGAAATGTAATCTGCAAGAGTCAAATCACCTCAATTAAGTCTTAAAAAATATGTTACATATATCCAGAGTGCGACAAATCCGACATATAGGAAATAGTCGCAGGCAGGAACCGAGATAAATCGCTGTTCCTGCGAACATCTCTTCGCTAAAATCATTTTTGACAAGCGTACAGAGCGATCCACCCAATTCTAACGTTTTGTTTCTTCCGTTCCCCTTCCTTTTTCCCTTGCCTTCCCTTAAAAATTCTTAAACTCATACAGCACAGGAGGAAAATTTTCAAATGCAGTCAGGAGTATTTTTTGGTTCCGTTTTTTCGACATTAAAAAAACGCTACTTTTGGATTTCGCTGTTGTTTTGGCTGGCAATGGTAGCCCCAGCACAGGCCGCGCTGATCTTGCGAGTGGCGGTACAAGACGGGGCAAGTCAGATAAAAGTCGGCAGTTCTACTAAGGCCGCAATCCGCGACGGTAGCGGGCGCAATTTGGGCGAACTGTCGGCAAATAGTTCTCAGTCGGCTCAATTTCGATCGGGAACAGTAGCAATTGGTCGCTGGGCCGCCAACCAAGTTTGGATCGAGCCGACGGGGAACGGTTATGTCTGGATTGGCGATCATTGGTATCGGGGACGCACGCTTCTCGTTCCCCAAAAAGGAGGCTTGACTGCCATCAACTACGTCGATATCGAAAAATATCTCTACAGCGTTCTCGGCGCCGAAATGAGTGGCAATTGGCCTCAAGAGGCTTTGAAAGCCCAAGCAGTCGCCGCCCGTTCCTACGCTATCCATCAGCGCCTCAAAAGCGAAACCGACCTTTACGACGTGGACAACACTCAGTCTTCGCAGGTTTACAAAGGACTGCAAACAGAATCTTCTGGCACTTATTCCGCAGTCGATGCAACCGCTGGTCAAGTTCTGGCCTACAACGGTCAAATTATTTTAGCCGCTTTCCACTCTGCGTCTGGGGGACATACTGAAAATGTCGAAGATGTTTGGACGGAACCCCTGCCTTACCTGCGTGCTGTTCCTGACTTCGACCAAGGGGCGCCGGTTTACCAATGGAAAGAAAATTTTTCTCGCGCTCAAATCAGCAGTAAGATTTCTGGCGTGGGCAATGTGATCTCGATGAAGCCAGAACGCACTACCGCTTACGGCAGCGTTTTGAGGATGAAAGTAGTTGGAGATGGCGGTTCTAGAGTCATGACTGGCGCAGATTTACGCCGGGTTTTAAATTTGAGGAGTACGCGGTTTACCGTGATTCCTCAGTATGGGGGCGGTGGGAACCCAAGGAACAGTGGCCAAGCTCCTACCGGTTTTCAAGTTGCGGGCAAAGGTTTCGGCCATGCTGTTGGAATGAGTCAGTGGGGGGCCTACAATTTGGCCAGACAGGGATACGGCTACCAGCAGATTTTGTTGCACTATTACCGAGGTACTACTTTGGCTAGAATTGCAGTCCAGTAACTGCTGGGAATGGGCAAGAAAGTTCGGCAACGGATGTAACGGATGTCAAGGGGAAGGAAGAAGGAAGAAGGAAGAAGGAAGAAGGAAGAAGGAAGAAGGAAGGAGGAAGAAGGAAGAAGGAAGAAGGGAAAAACAGCTATTCCTGTATCCGTGACTTCCGTGTCTTGAATACAGGGAATTGGGAATTGGGAACTTGTACGGCCCTTCTACTACGCTCAGGAACCGCGTAGTGGCAGGCCAGGAATCGCGTGGCCGAAGTATTGGGAATTGGGAATTGGGAATTGGGAATTGGGAATTGGGAATTGGGAATGACTAATGACTAATGACTAATGACTAATGACTAATGACTAATGACTAATGACTAATGACTAATGACTAATGACTAACTACATTAAGGATTGCTATGCAAAAGTGGGAGTATTTATTTGTGGATGCGAATATGTATCCTTTTGGAAACAAGCTGATTAGTTTATATGTAAACGGTGAAGAACAGCGAGATTGGAAACAAGGCTCGCTGCATCAATTTGTCAACCATTTGGGGGAGGAAGGATGGGAACTTGTGGCTCTGGATCACGACTCGAAATATGACCAAAATTGTTTGATTTTTAAACGCCCTAAGCTTATTTAATAAAACTCGGAGTATAAAAACTTCTGACATCAATAAAGATTGATATTTTCCACAATTATTAGCAATAAGGTAAAAGCCCGTTCCCCAACAAAGATATTTTATTGTGGAACTGGCATCCTGTCTATTCTTGAAAAGGGTGCAAGATTTTAGTGCAACCTAACTTAACAACAAAAAACTGTTTTTTTTCATTAGTATTACAAGTTGTCCGAGCGACCAATCCGGCGCTGCCATTCCGCATCTATTTTGCCTGACTGTTCTAGTTCTTGTTGGGTTAATTCTGTTTCTGTTGTATAAGCTAAGTCTTCTCCAGTCAGAACGTTTTCTGCTGCAAATTCCCGGGCGTAGGTCAGTTTTTTGAGCAAGTTGGCATCGGGTTCGTTTAATAACATTGCTCGCTGCTGACGCTCTTGATTGCGGGATTCTATCCGGCTATTTTTCCACTGAATCCAGAAGTAGCGAATTAAAGGAATGGCGAGAAATCCGACGCCGTAAATCAGGATTATGGGATAAACAGCGCTGACGAAACCGATAAATCCACCGGCAATTAAATTATTAGTTAATAGATTACCCAAAACTAATGTACCGACAAGATTAACAGCTCCTAACCCTGCTGCCAGCATGATTTTGCCGGAACTGGCGTTGCTGAAACGCCACAGCATTTCTCGCAAATAAGCTGCTACTGGTTGAGGATTTTTCTGGACGGCTGTGGTTTGCAATTGCGGAAAATGGTAAATTATTTGCCCTTCGGGGCTGACTTCGGGACGGCCGTCAAAACGGGCGAGAGCCGGTAACATATATTCTTCGTATTCTCGGGCGTATCCTTGTCCGAGATTATCTAGATATGGAGCAATTTGTTCGGCGGCGACGGCGCCTCGGTTGTTGCGAATTGCGGCGGCAATATCGCTCCACTTGCGCTCTTCTAGATTGTGATTGGGATTGCCGTCTCCAAAGAGAAAGGAGAAAACTGCTTCCAGAAAACTAATCTCGGGCTTTTGGCCAGTTAAGCGCGATCGCTGCTGGTGGTATCGTTGGTCGTGGTTCCAGTAAAATATCCCGCTTAAGTCGTTCCAGAAGTAGGGAAAAAACGAAAAGCCGCCGCCGCTGCCGCCCCCGCTACCACCGTCTCCTCCTCCCCCGTTATTGCTGTCGCTGCTGGAGAGTAAACTGGAGATTAAAATAGTGATAGCAACAAAAATTAAGAGGATGGAAGCTACCAGCACTATGCCAAAAGATATCCGAATCAGGTAAAATAAAACTCGCCAGATTTTTTGCCACCATTCCTGCAACTGCAAGCGCAAGAATTTGTTTCGCAAAATATCTCGAAAGTTTTTGGGAAATAGGTAGGCAATGTCGCCGGATTCTGCTACTTGGAGGTTGCCGCCTGTTTCGGAGGCGAGGGTTAACAGTTCTCGCTGGGCAAAATTGACATCTAATCCAGCTTTTGCCGCCACGTCTCCAACCGTAACGCGGTAGCCAAGTTGTTCGACGGCTTGCATAATGGTGGGATTCGGAGCCATAGGTTTCTCTCTGTGAAAATTACCCGGTTATTTTTATTATATATTGCGGGAATTCGAGCTGGTTTTGGCGATCGACTTTCTGATTTTTTTTGAGGCTGCCCTTGACAATCAAGCATCCAGGATACAAGCCCCCGGATTCATTCCTTCGGAGACTCAGGACCCAGAAATAAAAAACCTGTATCCGAGAAACTTGCCCCCCGAATTTATCCGTGGGGTCAATGCTAAAATCTAAAATCTAAAATCTAAAATCGATTGACTTTTGGGCAAAATATTGCTAGTGTTTTGCCGAATAACTTTTAAGTATGGGCTGAACTCGGATAGCTTAATAAAACTTTGTGATTGAATTTCTCTTCGGCAGGTTATTTGCTTGTTGGCTCTGAGGGTCAAGGAGGGGGGATTATGGGTACAGTTAGTAGGGTACGGTGTGCAATCATCGCCCGTTGGCGTTACCAAAGCAATCCGAAGGTAAGCCATCGAAGAGGGGATGATTGCCCCTGCACCCTCCAGCAGAACTTTTCCCTTCGGCGCGGGTTTTTGTAAGTTTTGTGTAGAGTGCCAGAGATATGTTAAAGAAATCTAGTTTTTTTGCCAGTCTTGCAAGACTTATATAAAATAGATAGAGCTTGCGCGGGTGTTAAACCCAAGGGCGTGTTTTAAGGTTCGCAGGTGCGATCGACTAAACTTTTTAGCGCCCTCAACACAACGGCCCACTACAACAGTGGCGCAATTATTAATAGGAAAACTTTACAGGCTAATTTTTCTGATTAGCCACTAGCCAAAGAATCGCATATGCCAAGAACTCAACGCAACGATAACTTTATTGACAAAAGTTTCACGGTAATGGCTGATATCATCCTAAAGATTATGCCGGCAAAAAAGCAGGCTAAGGAAGCTTTTGCTTATTACCGGGATGGTATGTCAGCTCAAGCAGATGGCGAATATGCTGAAGCGTTGGACAATTATCATGAAGCGCTGAAGCTGGAGGAAGATCCTTACGATCGCAGTTATGTCTTGTACAATATGGGACTGATCCATACTAGCAACGGCGAACACGATAAAGCTTTGGAATATTACAGCGAGGCTTTGGATCTCAATCCGAGAATGCCACAAGCACTGAATAATATTGCTGTAATTTACCACTATCAAGGAGAAAAGGAAAAGGAAGCTGGCAATATTGAAGGGGCGGAAGGGCTGTTTGATAAAGCTGCAGATTATTGGAAAGAGGCTATTCGCTTGGCCCCAAACAATTACATTGAGGTACAAAATTGGCTGAAGACGACAGGCCGATCGCAAATTGATGTGTATTTTTAACTAGGATGGGCATGGGGCATGGGGCATGGGGCATGGGGCATAGTTAGTAGTTAATATTTGGTAGTTAGTCGTTTCTTTAATAACAAATAACCAATTCCCTATGCCCAATTCCCAATTCCCCATTCCCTATGCCCAATTCCCAATTCCCCATTCCCAATTCCCAATTCCCAATTTTTATGATTGACAGAGAAGAAGTTCGGAAAGTAGCGAATTTAGCGAGATTGGAATTAACGCCGGAAGAAGAAGAGCAGTTTACTGGTCAACTTAACGGTATTTTGGATTATTTCGAGCAGTTGAGTGAACTGGATACGAGTAAGGTGCAGCCGACAACGCGGGCGATCGATGTTAGTAATGTAATGCGATCGGACGATTTGCAACCCTTTGCTAAGGGAGAAAGTATTTTGGAGGGAGCTCCCGATCGCGATGGGGAGTTTTTCAAAGTGCCTAAGATTATGTAAGGTTCCCGCTGCATACTTAACTGAGGAAAATCACTTGAGGGGCTGGCTCCCATGCCAACCCCACAAGCAGATTAAACTAAGTGTGGAACAGGTAATAAGTAAGCCCGGTAAAAGCCACCCCACAAGCCGATTAAACTGATAGAAACCAAAAACAATCTCACTCATAGGGATAAATTTGTAAAGTTCATTCTTGGGGTGACAAATAGTCATGTATGTATTAATTGGTGGAGCAGGAATGATGGGGCTGGGTTTAGCCCAGCAGCTATTAAAAGTCGGTCATACGGTTGCCATCATCGATGCCGACCCGCTGGCCTGTCGCTTTGCTCGTGAAAAAATCGGAGTAATGGCATTTGAAGGCAGTGCGGTGAGTACAACGGTTCTTCTGGAAGCGGGAATTAAACAAGCAAACGCAGTCGTTGCAGCACTCAGGGATGATGCACTGAATTTAGCGCTGATCACCCTATCCAGAAGCTATGGCATTTCCCATATTGTGGTGCGAATGCGCGATCGCGAATTCCTGGAAGCCTATCGACTTGCCGGGGCCAGTCACATCATCAGTACGATTGATTTGGCAGTTGCATCAATGGCGAATGCGATTGAATATCCCCAAATCGAATCTATGATGCACTTTGAACACGGGCAAGTCGAGGTATTAAAGCTGCCAGTTCCAGGCGATTGCAAGGTGGCAGGTCGCACCGTTGCTCAAATTGCTCAAGACCCTCGTTTTCCAAAAGGTTCGCTGATTATTGGTTATCAATGCCATGCCTGCGCCAATCTGGAGATTCCGAACGGTCATACAGTTCTTGAAGCAGGCTCTACCATCTTGGTCGTCACCCGTCCAGAGCTAGTTCACCAGATGATTGATTACCTCGGCATTCGCGCTAGTCATCTGCCAACGTTAGAAGTTTCTCATCCAAATCTTTGATGTAAGGATGAACCAGATCCTCTGGGACAATTCGCTTGCGGAGGGCATCGCTAACTGCTCCTTTTTCTGCTAGAAGCAATCGCCGCCGAATCGTATCTAGCCCGCTGCGATCGCCCTGTACTTGCCCGGCCCGATGTTGATTGTAGAGATCGCGCAGCACTCGCTCAGACTGTGCTACTCGTGCTTGATACGATGCCCATAACTCTTCGTAAACTGCCTTCGGCAACACGCCAGATTTCAGCAAACTATCTAGCTCATCTTGAGCCGCTTTGGAAGCAATCAACTGAATCTGTAACTGCCCAGCTTCCTGCATTACATCAGAAACACGGCTGATTTGTAACCGTTTTACCAGCCAGGGTAAACTTAATCCCTGTCCTACTAGGGAGAATAAAACTGCACCGAAAACCAGCGCAATAATGTTATCTCGTCCTGTCAATCCCAGAGGAATACTAAGCGCCAGTGCCATCGAGAGTGAGCCTTTGATGTTTCCCAGAAACAAAACGTGCTGCCAGCGCAGGGGAATCGGACGATCGAACCACCGCAGCGCCGCTAACAACAGATATACCGAGAGAATCCGTGCCAGTTGATACGCCAAAATAACGAACAGAATGGATGGCAAAATTCTCCACAGTGTCAGCGGGTTAATCTCAATGCCGATCAGCAGAAAAATAAATGTATTGACCCCAAAACCAGCGTACTCCCAGAAGCTCAGTAGCGTAATTCGATCCGAGGCTGATGTAGTGCGAGAAAGCCCCAGATTGCCAAAAATAAGTCCGGCGATCACCACCGCCACCGCACCGGATACCCCCAAAAATTGCCCGATTTGGAATGTTCCTAACGCCAGCGCCACGGTCAGCAAGAGACTACTCAACGGGTCATTTAATCGAACAAATATCGGCAGACTCAAGTAACCTAAGATGACACCCACGAGTCCCCCACCCAAGGCAACCACGAGCAGTTCCTTAAGTCCTCCTACGACGGTAAGAGAACCTGTAGCATAAACGACTAGAATCAAATTGAATGAAACCAGGGCAGCCGCATCATTGAACAGGGTTTCTCCTTCCACGATGGTGGATAGCCGGGAAGGCACACGAATCTCTTTAAAAACCGCGATCATTGAGACTGTATCAGTGTTTGCCAGAATGACTCCGATCAGCAACGCCGGAATCCAGTCTAGTCCTAGCCCAAATTTAACCAGAACAGCAATAATTGCTGAAGATAAGATCGAGCCTGGGCCCGCCAGCAGGGCGATCGGCTTAAAGGTGCTGCGGAGACGGCTGATATCAGTATTGATAGCTGCTTCAAAAATCAGAATTGGTAGGAAAAGATTTAATACTAAAGAGGGGTCTAAACCAATTCGACGCGACAATACCTCCGTAATGGGCAAGCCTGCTAACACTAAGCCCGTCACATAGGGAATTCGCAACCGTTGGGTTACGAGTGCCACAACAGTTGCAATCAGCAGCAGAATGATCAAGATGATGACCAATTCAGAAATAACTCCTGCTGTTTGGCTATTTGTAGCAGGATCGCTGCCCAAGGGAGTTGGTTGCGCTACAATCGACTCGATCACCGATACTCCTGTCATAAACTCGTTTTCCTCACAGAAATTGACAGATTAACTACGGTTTTAGTCTACAGTAAACGGTTCACTCTGTTGTAGACCTAACTGCAATTTATGTGGTGTATTTTGATCAATGCCAATGAAGCTGAAACAGGATTTCTGGGTTGGTTGGGCGCTAGGGGCGATCGTCCTGAGCTCTTGTTACCAAACTATCTCACCAAGACAACAATCTGATATCGTTGCGATGTCATTACCTTCTGTTGAGTCCAAACTGCCTTAAAAAAGCAACAATCTGATACTGAGCGTAAAACTTCACACTTTGGGAGCATCTCATATTTGTAAAAACACTTGTTCTGGCTCTTCCTTCTTCCTTCTTCCTCTTTCTTCCTCGCTCCTAGCTCGCAACTCCAATTTCTAGCTTGGCTGCTTTCATTGAGATGCTCCCTCGTCCTTTCTTACCTTAAATTTATGTAGCATCATAGACACGCCACGTCAGAATCTCCCAACGTTTAAGGACAGGTTCAGCAATCAAAACCTCATTTTCTCTTGCCTCCATGACGATCAAATAATCTCCCTGCTTAAATCTGTCATTGTAAATTCTTGCTTGTTCTTCGGGCATCAACCATCCTTGAAGTGCGCCATATAGACCACCAGCAGTTGCAGCAATCCCACTTCCAGCGAAAGTTGCTAAAAGGCTTTCTACCGCTAATGCCTGACCAATACCGGGAATTAGCAGGCTGCTGAGTCCAACAATTAAGGCTACTGAACCTAGTCGTATGCTGCCTAAGATCCCGCCTACTTGTGCGCCTGCTGCTCTTGTGATAAAAATTTGCTGCACACCCAGAGAGTCTAAATCATCATTGTCAGAAGGTTTAGCAATCACTGAAATCTTGTGCATGGGGAAGCCCCTGCTTTTTAGCTCAACAAGCGCCTGCTTTACATTTCGATAATTAGTAAATAGGCCGCTAGCACGTTTGAGATTTTGGGAAGTCATGATAAATATTCAATATTCAACGCTACAAAATTGGTAAATAGTGTGTAAAGCCGCTTTGAATGACCGCATCACAAAAACCGCTTATACCGAATCCGGGCTTGGAGATTCTGTTATTTTTTAGTCGGCGCAGGCCGACTTTGTTTGTATAGAAGCGGTTTTAACCGCCGATCAATCTACTTATACCGAATCCTGGTTTGGAGATTCTGTTATTCTTTAGTCGGCGCAGGCCGACTGTGTTTGTATAGAAGCGGTTTTAACCGCCGATCAATCTACAGGATGACAAACCAGGATTTAGTATTAATTCAGAGGTGCAAAACGCTTTAGCAAAGCTGACAAAGCAATCATTGGCAGTCCGAATCCGATACAAATTAAGCCTTGGATTGTGTTCAAAGCTTCAGTGTTGAATAACAGATTCATCATGCCCCATTGGCTAAACAGGAATTGGAGAATGAAAATAGCCCCAATGCCGATCGCCACAGCATAGCCAACTGATTCATCTTTACCGCGCAGTTTGGCGACGATCGCCGGAACGAAGCGACTGATGCTTAACAGGTAAAAAGCTTCGGCCGCCACCAATGCTTGAATTGCCATCGTCCGGGCTAGAGCTTCATTGCCTGTGGTTTGGACGATCCATTCAAACATCCCAAAGATCGCAATCCAGTTAAATACCGAAACTGTCAGAATCCGAGCAGTCAGCCTACGAGACAGAAGCGGTTCATTGGCAGGTCGAGGCGGCTGTTGCATGACATTGGGAGAGGGCGGCTCAAATGCCAACGGTAAGCTCAATGCAACTGAACTGACCATATTCAGCCAGAGAATTTGTACTGGCAAAATGGGTAGTGGGGTTGCCAGAAGTACGGCAATCAAGATGGTCATGGACTCTCCACCATTCACGGGCAGGATGAAGGCGATCGCCCGCAGCAGATTCTTATAAACCGTGCGCCCTTCCTTAACTGCTTTCTCGATCGAAGCAAAGTTGTCGTTTGTCAACAGCATATCCGCTGCTTCTTTTGTAACTTCGGTGCCTGTAATACCCATCGCTATCCCAATGTCAGCTTGCTTCAGGGCGGGAGCATCATTAACTCCATCTCCAGTCATCGCCACAATCTCACCCTTAGACTGAAGTGCTTCGACAATGCGGAGCTTTTGCTCTGGTGCGACACGAGCAAACACGCAGCTTTGTTCAACAGCATTGGCGAATTGCTGCTGATTCATTTGAGCCAGTTCTTGACCCGTAAAAACGGGAGCCTCTTGGGTTTGATTTAGTCCCATTTGGTGCGCGATCGCTGCTGCTGTTTTGGCATGGTCGCCGGTAATCATCTTGACCTGAATTCCTGCAGACCGACAGACTTGAATCGCTTGAATCGCTTCGGGGCGAGGCGGGTCGATCATGCCTTGCAGACCCACAAAAGTTAACCCTTCCTCAATATCAGAATGCTCAATGGAAGATTGAGAAGCAGGTACAACTTTCTTGGCAAGTGCCAGAACTCGTAACCCTTTTTTCGCCATTCTGTCCACTGTTTGCTCGATCGGCGCGGGGTTGAGGGATCTCGCCTCTCCCTCTTCATCGAGCATCTGGCGACACCGTTTGAGAATTGCCTCGATCGAACCCTTGACATAAATCAACCGTTGTGGGCGATCGTCATGTAAGGTTGCCATGTATTGAAACTGAGATTCAAACGGCAGTGTATCGAGCCGGGAAAGCGATTCCTCCAGTTTCTCAGTAATTAACCCCGCTTTTTGGGCTACCGCAACCAGCGCCCCTTCCGTTGGACTACCGACTACAGTCCAGTTTCCATCCTGCACGTCTAGATAAGAATCGTTGCACAACAATCCTGCTTGCAGGCATTCATATAAAGCAGGTGCGTTCGCCAGGTCAACCGAGTGTCCATTTACAGAAATTTCCCCGTCTGGTGCATATCCTCCACCGCTAACCCGATATCGCTTTCCACCGGCATCAATCTCTTGAACTGTCATTTGATTCTCAGTCAAGGTTCCAGTTTTGTCGGAACAAATCACGGTGGTGCTGCCGAGTGTCTCAATTGCCGGAAGTTTGCGAATAATGGCGTGCTGCTTTGCCATTTGGGAAACCCCGATCGCCAGTGTCACCGTTAAAATCGCGGGTAAGCCTTCAGGAATTGCGCTGACGGCAAGCGCCACAGATGCCTTGAACACCTCAACCCAAGAAAATCTCTGGGCAATGCCTGCAGCAAAGGTGAAGGCAGCCAAACCTAAAATGACATAGAGCAAGGTTTTGCTAAATTTGTCAATTTTGCGACTCAGTGGGGTTTCCAGTGTGGTACTTTGCTGCATGAGTTGGGAGATGTGTCCGGTCTCGGTCATGTCACCAATGCTGACGACCAGTCCGCGTCCCTGTCCAAACGTTACCAGGCTTCCGGTATACGCCATGTTGGTGCGCTCGGCCAGTGCAGCGTCTGCCTCTAGCGCCTGGGATTGCTTCTCAACTGGGACAGATTCTCCCGTTAACGCTGACTCATCGACCTGTAAGTCACGGACTTCGATCAGCCGTAGATCTGCAGACACTTTATCCCCTGAAGACAGCAAGACGAGATCGCCAGGAACCAGTTCACTGGATGAAACCACTTGCTTTTGACCATTGCGGAGAATGGTTGCCTCAGTTGCAACAGATTTTGCTAAAGCGGCGATCGCATTCTCTGCCTTTGACTCTTGAACGAAACCAATGGTGGCATTCGTCAGAGCAACCCCAAAAATGACCCCTGAATCAATCCACTCTTTCAGAAATGCTGTTACTATCCCAGCAGCTAACAAAATGTAGATTAGCGGCTGATTCAGTTGCTGAAAAAATCGCAACCAGGCACTTTGCTGCTTTTGAGCCGTTAGTTGATTGGGGCCGAGGATCTCGCGCCGTTCGGCTGACACCTCAGAAGATAGACCTATTTCCAGGTCAGTCTCTAAAATCTGAGCCACTTTCTCGACAGAGAGGTGGTGCCAAGAGTGTTCTACTAATTTTTCTACATTGGTTGCAGTCATAAGCTGATACGCATTTAAATTGGGATTTTTGAACCCTAGACTCCTTGCACCCTGGCTTTCAGGCAAAAAATTTAAATGCTGAACAGCTTAACGTTTCTTGTCAAGCCAAGTGCTTATCTGTTATTTCGTCTTGTTTCTAGCGTTATTGATGAATGTGAGCCAAAAGTGATGGACTGATTTCTGTTAATCATATTTGGATCACATTTGCTTCCTATACTGAGGCAGAGAACCGATTAAGATAACTTATAGAATTGCCAACTTTAGTTCACTGGATTTGATTGATTGTTGCCTTTTATTAATAGGGTTGTCAAAAGCATTACTTTTGATAGATGAACTATGGTACATTTACTTGTTAATTTGAAAGGCTCAAAAACTTCATGCTGAGGTTTATGGGCAAAATTGCGTTTCACAACAAACAAAACAAACAAAGAATATGCAATTATTAAAGCTATTTGTGCAAGGAATCAGCGTCAGCACAGTTGCAGTTTTGGGTTTAGGTGCTTGCACCTCCCCCAATACTCCACAGACAACTGTTCCATCTACTTCTGCTCCCACAACTGCCACTGGAAATACTACTGTTCCAACCACTCCAGCGCCTGCAACCACGACCGCACAGACGCCTCAGAATCAAGACATTGACGATATTGCCGATCGCGTAGAAGAGGCTTTAGACTCCGATATTACCCTCAAGCAATTCGATTTGGACGCAGACGATCGGGATAATTCGATTGTGTTAACAGGGCGCGTTCAAACGGCAGAACAAAAAGCATTGGCAGAACAAATTGCTCGGCAAACTGCAGCGAATGTTTCCATCAATAACGAAATCGTTACTCAGTAGTTTTTAATCCTCAAGCAGCAAGAGTATTGGACGCTTCTTGCTGCTTGAGGAATTGCTCGATCGCAGCGAGAAAACCTATAAATTTAACAACCTTATTTGACTGGATGCGATCGCAATATTGAAACAATAAACTTATTCAACAATTTCGTAACGAACTAACTGGCGAACATTTTGACGTGATAACTGGAGTTCTTGGGCAATCGCTGCCTCTATCTGGGTTGCGTCAGTCATTGGCAATTCTAATTCCAATCGCTTCAAAATCGGTTCTGCCGTTTCTACCGCAACCTGGGTGGTTCCTTGTTTTCGGTTAATCACCGCGTTGATCAGCAATATATTGACAGACACCGTTGCTTTAAGCTGGGTATCTGCCTGAAGTTTATTCTTTGCGATCTGGGGTTGTTGTAATTCTTGAGCCATTAGGAAACTGGAACCAACCCAAAACGCGATCGCCACAAACGGCAATGGCAACCAAAACTCTGCGCCTGATACTTTTAGCCAACGTCTAATCATCCGCTATTCTTTCCCATCCCTTCTGAGGCTAATAATATCTATTGGCACTTTAATAAAACTTGCTCTCTCCTAAAATCTAGCTTAAAGAAGATGCGCGAATCACCTCAAACTCTAATAATTCTGAAAACTGCAAGCTGCGAAGGAGGCGATCAGAGATATGAGAGTTTTGCTCGTGGAGGACGATCCAAAGCAACTGATGCCACTTCAAACAGTGCTGTCTCAAGCAGGGCATAGCGTGGATGGGGTAAAAGATGGAGAGACGGCACAGTGGCTGTTATCAGAAAAAGAATATGATTTGTTGATTTTGGACTGGATGTTGCCACATATCAGTGGGGTAAATCTCTGTCGTCAATATCGATCGGCAGGGAAAACAGCGCCGATTTTGATGATCACCGCAAGAGATACCACGCCGGAAAAAGTGACCGGGTTAGACGCAGGTGCAGATGATTACCTGGTGAAACCGATCGACTTGGTTGAATTCATGGCACGAGTGCGGGCATTAAGACGGCGATCGCCCCTTTGGCAAGGAGATACGCTCAGCCTTGAGGATCTGCACCTCCACCTCGATACTCTTACTGTTGAGCGACAAGGTGCAACCGTTTCCCTCTCCAGTCGAGAGTTTCAGTTGTTGGAGTATTTTATGCGTCATCCCCGACAGGTTTTGACTCGGAATCAGATTCAACAAGGCGTGTGGGAATGGGGGACTGAACCAGAGAGCAATGCGATCGCGGTTCTCATTCGCAAACTCCGCCAACGCTTGCAGGCTGTAGGAGCCGGAGACTGGATTGAGAGCATTTACGGTATGGGTTATCGCCTCACTTCCCCTCTCAAGTGATGATTGGAAAGCCAAGTCATGTTTAATCAAAGTCGTCGCAATCTGGCTCGTTGGTTCACCCTCTCAATGGGAAGCATTCTCGTGCTGTTTGCTGGGGCAATTTATCAGATTGAGGTGAAAGATAAACTAGAGGCGCTCGATCGACTGCTGTATGACAAAACTAGAGTCATGGCTGCCAGCGTGCATTATGAAGTTCGCCAAAACCAGAACCAGGTCGATCTGAGTCATGTTTCCTTGTTAGGCAGCGGTTCCCATCCCCTTGCTGAAGATCTGATTTACGTGCGCTGGTATAACGCACAAGGGCGGTTAGTTCGTTTTTTTGGGAATTCTCCTCCCGATCGGTTAAATACGCCCTTTGGTTATCTCACAGTTCGATCGACCGATCCACTTTTGGGAAAAGGAATCTGGCTGCGTCAGGTGACATTACCCGTTGAAGGTAGAACAGGGGTACTCGGTCATCTTCAGGTTGCAACTCCCCTGACAGAAACTCAAAACAGGCTCACTGAGCTTCAGATTGTGCTAACTCTCGCTGTCCCCCTGACACTGGGCTTAATTGCCCTCACAGGTTGGTTTCTCAGTGGGCTGGCCATGCAACCGATTCGGCAAGCCTATCAGCAGCTTCAGCGCTTTACAGCCGATGCCTCTCACGAGTTGCGATCGCCCCTGTCTGCCATTCTCACTAATGCCCAGCTTGGGTTGCTGATCGCGGGTGATGATTCACGTTACCATCCTTCCTTACAAAACATTGTAGATAGCGCAAAATCAATGGGAGCGCTGGTGAATAATTTACTGCTGTTGGCTCGTCATCAAGGGCGACTTGCGCCGGAATCGCTCAAGTTAATCAATCTCAACGAGTTGCTGAGCAATTTAGCAACCCAGTTTGTCGCACTTGCAGAACCCCAAAATATCAAACTCACCTGCGAATCACCGGCACAACGGATTGAATTATTGGCCGATCCTGATTTGCTGCGGCAAGTAGTCGAAAACTTGCTTTACAATGCCTGTAAATATACTCCCGTTGGCGGAACTGTAAAGATACGCCTAGTTCTTCATTCCAATTTGGCAGTTATTCAGATAATCGATACGGGAATCGGTATTTCAGAAGCGGACTTACCCTATATTTTCGATCGCTTCTATCGGGTGGACACCGATCGCTCGCAGGAGAGTGGAGGCTTTGGGCTGGGGTTAGCGATCGTCCAACAGATTGTCCAGGCCCATGGTGGAAAAATTCATGTGACGAGTGAAGTGGGCAAAGGCTCAACGTTTCAGATTGAACTGCCGCTCAAACCTTATCACTAAGCCGCCTCAAACGAGATAGAAGGTGCACTCTGCTTTAGACGTAACTGCAATGTATGTGGTGTATTTGGATGAATGCCGATGAAGCTGAAACATGATTTCTGGGTTGGTTGGGCGATCGCCGCGATCGTCATTACCTCTTGTTCTGAGCAGACAACCTCACAAAGGCAACAACCTGATACAAAACGTGAAACCTCACTGAGATCGGTCACGTTAGATAAAACAAAAGTTGTGATGGGACAAACCGTATATGTCCCTATTTACTCGCATATTTATCACTACAATAGCCAGGATGAGGTGATGGAGTTGTCAGCCACGCTCAGTATTCGCAATACGGATTTGACAAATTCGATTATTATCACTTCTGTGCGTTACTACGATAGCGATGGGAAATTGATTAGGCAGGATATTAAGAGTCCTGTAGAACTCAAGCCGCTTGCTTCTACACACTTTTTCATTGCAGCAAATGATACAAGTGGAGGCTCAGGTGCCAACTTTATTGTGGAGTGGGTTGCAGAAAAAACGGTTTATGAGCCTGTCATTGAAGCTGTCATGATCAGTACCTCTTTTTCTCAGGGCATTTCATTTATTAGTCCCGCTAAAGTTCTCAAGCAACACAAAATGCCAAAATGATTTTAGAGTATTAAATTCTTGCTTTACAAGGTGGTTTTAGACTACCATAAGAGGAGCATCTCATATTTGTAAAAACACTTATTCTGGCTTCTTCCTTCTGAAGCTTTTCTCCTGGCTCCTGACTCCTAACTTCAATTTCTAGTTCGGCTGCTTTCATTGAAATGCTCGCCTTTTAAATTTTTAACTTTGTACATCACTATTTATTGCAGAATAAAACGATAGCATTACTGTGCATGACTACCCAACTTTTCTCTGTTAAAATTAGATAGCTTGAGGGTAAATACTAAAAAATTCAAAGAGGACTTAGGTTATGGAAAAGCGACAATTGGGGACATCACAAATTCAGATTACCCCGATAATTATGGGGACTTGGCAAGCTGGCAAGCGGATGTGGGTGGGAATTGAGGATGCTGAAACTGTCAAAGCAATGCGCGCCGCTTTTGAGGCAGGTATTACCACCTTTGATACGGCTGAGGTTTACGGAGAAGGGCATTCGGAACAAATTATCGGTCAAGCACTTTCAGATGTGCGATCGCAAGTAGTTTATGCTAGCAAAGTTTTCGCCAACCACCTGAAACCCGATTTGGTAATCGAAGCCTGCGATCGATCGCTAAAAAACCTCAACACCGATTATATCGACCTTTACCAAATCCACTAGCCCGCTGGCACTTGGAATTCCGAGTTAGTGCCAATTGCAGAAACAATGGACGCCCTGAACAAGTTAAAAGAACAGGGAAAAATTCGGGCGATCGGTGTTTCCAACTTCTCCCGTGCCCAAATAGAAGAAGCAGCCCAATACGGACGCATCGACAGCTTGCAACCGCCCTATTCTCTGTTTTGGCGCTGGGTAGAAAAAGATGCTATGTCCTATTGTGTGGACAATCATATCTCAATCCTTGCCTATTCATCTCTAGCTCAAGGAATATTGACAGGTAAATTTGGGCCAGAACACAAGTTTGAAGAAGGTGACCACCGCGCCAAAAATAAGCTGTTCATCAAAGAAAATTACGACCGAGTGCAAACAGCATTAAATCAACTCAGGCCAATTGCCGATCGCCACCAGACAAGCTTGGGCAACTTAGCTTTAGCTTGGTTGATTTCCCAGCCACAAACAAATGCAATTGTCGGCGCGCGCGACGGGGAACAAGCAGCCGAAAATGCTAAAGCTGCTGAGGTAACATTGAGTGAAGAGGAATTAAAAGAGATTGACGCGATCGGGCGAACAGTCACCGATTATTTAGACGATAACCCCGTTATGTGGAACTTCTAAAACAGAACTGACGCAACTGGCATATATAGTAAGGTGCGTCAGAACATACATCCTATATAATCATCCTAGAAATTCGTCTGACGCACCCTACAAGTCGATAGGAGTGTGACTTGTGCAAGAGGTATAATATTTACTGCGCTGTGGAAATATTCAAAAAGTTAAAATCCAAAATCTAAAATCCAAAATCTAAAATCGAATGAGTTACTGCCTAAATCCCAACTGTTCCAAGCCACAAAACCCTCCCGCCGCCAAAATTTGTAGGAATTGCCGTTCAAAACTGCTGCTGCGCGATCGCTACCGGGCTATAAAGGCGATCGGACAAGGCGGTTTTGGTAGAACATTCCTCGCCGTTGACGAAGACAAACCCTCAAAACCCCGCTGCGTCATCAAACAATTTTTACCCCCAGAAACCCCACTCATCCCATCAGCAAGCAATCGCAACAGCAAAAAAGCAGCCGAACTTTTTGAACAAGAAGCAATGCGATTAGACGAATTGGGCAAACACCCTCAAATTCCCGAACTATTAGCCTATTCCATCCAAGACAGCAGACAATATGTAGTCCAAGAATTTATCGACGGCCAAAATTTAGCACAAATTGTAGAAACAGAAGGCAGATTTACAGAAAATCAAATTCAAGACTTACTCAATAGCTTATTACCCGTCCTTCACTTCATCCATTCCCACAACGTTATTCACCGAGACATCAAACCCGGAAACATCATCCGCCGCGCCGACAAACAATTAGTTCTAGTAGACTTTGGCGCCGCCAAAATTGCTACAGGTACAGCATTACTCAAAACAGGAACCAGCATCGGCAGCCCCGAATACATCGCCCCCGAACAAGCTAGAGGCAAAGCATTTTTTACCAGCGATTTGTACAGTTTAGGTGTAACTTGTTTGTATTTGCTAACTCAAGTTTCCCCTTTTGACTTGTTCGATCCTGGTGAAGATTCCTGGATATGGCGACAGTATTTGGCCAAAAACCCCGTGAGTGAACAACTAGGGAAAATTTTAGACAAAATGATTGCCAATGCTACTAACCGTCGCTATCAAACGGCTGTTGAAGTATTAAAAGAAATTAATCCCCAAGTTGCGATCGATCTAGCAATTCCTCAAACAATTACCAAGCCAGTCAAACCCGCCCCAACACCTGCCCAGTCCCAACAGCAAACCTATAACTGGCAATGTATTCACACCCTCACAGGTCATAAAAACTTAATTTACTCTGTGGCTTTTAGCCCCAACGGAGAAGTTGTAGCCAGCGGCAGCGATGACAAAACAATCAAGCTGTGGGGAGTTGAAGACGGGCAAGAAATTGTCACCCTCACAGGACACGCTAACTCAGTTTATACAGTAGCTTTCAGCCCTGACGGACTAATGCTAGCCAGCAGCAGCCACGACAAAACTGTTAAACTTTGGCGGATGAAAGATGGACAAGAAATTCGCACCCTGATCGGTCACATTAACTCAGTTTACAGCGCAGCTTTCAGTCCCGATGGCGAAATTATTGCTAGCAGCAGTTGGGACAAAACAATCAAGATTTGGCGAGTCAAAGACGGGCAAGAAATTCGCACCCTTGCGGGTCACACCAACTTAGTTTATTTTGTTGCGTTTAGCCCTGATGGCGAAACTATTGCTAGTTGCAGTTGGGACAGAACAATCAAGATTTGGCGAGTTAAAGATGGGAAGCTAATTCGCACACTTACAGGTCATACAGACTCCGTTCGCTGCATAGCTTTCAGTCCAAATGGAGAGTTTTTGGCTAGCGGCAGCCACGATAATACTATTAAGATTTGGTGGGTCAAAGATTGGCAAGAAGTTTTAACTATCGCAGGACATTCTTGGTATGTTGATTCTATTGCTTTTAGTCCAGATGGCGAGATTCTGGCTAGCAGCAGCAATCAAACTATCAAGATTTGGCGAGTGAAAGACGGTCAAGAAATTTGTAATATTGCGGGTCATAATAACTCGGTCTATTCTGTTAATTTTAGCCCGGAAGGAGAGTTTATGGCTAGCGGCAGCAGTGACAAAATTATTAAGATTTGGCAGAATATGACGTTGGTTTAATTGCCCTCAATCAAAAGCGTTTTTAGTAAGGATTTTTGTCTTTATTGACTAATAATTTTGTATAAAAAGTTTTATGGCGCGGGATTTTTTCCCTAACTCCAGATGATTTATGAATTTTAAACAGAAGTACGATCGCCCTTCCTCCACCTCTTCAACAACTCCGGCGTCACCAAACCTTGCGGAAAAAATATCGTCCCCAAAACAATTAGCAACCCAAAAATAATTAACCGTCCATCCCGCAGAAATTGTGCCAACCAAAGCGGCAATCCCTGAATAGTCGCCATTCCCCTCAAAACCTCCGGCAAAGCAGTAAACACCATCCCACCCAAAACTGCTCCCAGAAACGTTCGGCTACCACCAATCAACACAGAAGTCAAGTAAATAATACTAGCATCAAAAGTACCTTGACGGGCGTTCCAAGTATTCAGGAAATGAGCGCTAACTGCACCCACAACCCCAGCTAAAACAGCACCTAACGTGAAAGCCAAAACCTTATAAAAAGTTGGGTTAATGCCGATCGCATCAGCCGCCAACTCATCAGCCCGAATCGCCGCAAAAGCCCGCCCCACCCGAATCCGTTCCAGTCGATAGACAATCGCCATACTTACCAACAGTAAAGGCAGTACAATCCACAAATACTCGATCGGCGTCGCAAACGGTTGCGGAATCCCAAAAATACCCACAGCCCCGCCAGTGATATCTAAATTCAGCGATAACACCCGCAAAATTTCCACAAAAGCAATAGTTGCGATCGCCAAATAAATGCCACTTAACCGCAGGGCCGGAATTCCCACTAAAATCCCCAGCAACCCCGAAACAGCCCCTGCAATTATCATCTCCAATAACAACAATGGCAGAGGAAACAAACCCCCTGTCTGTTGAAACACCGTTGTAGACAAAATCGCCGCAATATACCCGCCTAAAGCATAAAAACCAGGGCTAGCCAGAGACAACTGTCCAGTCATTAGAGGCAAATACAGTGACATTCCCAACATTGCACCCAGCAACATCGAGACAATCAGAAACCCATAAGTAGTAAAAAATGTAGCCATTTGATTTTAGATATTTTAGATTAAAATTTATTAAGGAAAATCGGGTTAGCTTGGTTTCCAATTTGGATTGATTAAGCTAGTCTGAATATGGTCTTCCCACCGACCATTTATCAACAAATAGTCTCTAGAGTAACCTTCTACCATAAATCCTAATCTTTTAAGTAGATTACCGCTACGCTGATTGTGAGGTATATAATTTGCTATAATGCGATGTAAATTTAACTCTCCAAAAACATATTGAATTGCAACTCGCACAGCTTCCGTCATATAACCTTTACCTTGTTGCGCTTCTGCCAGATTATATCCCAAAAAGCAAAACTGACCGGCACCTCGTACAAAATTATCAAAGTTAACGTTGCCGAGAAGATACTCAGGATTAGCCTTATCAAAAATCCACAGCTTTAAAGATTTGTCAGACTCAAATCCTTGGAAATCTTTCTCTACTTGTTTTTGCCAATAACTTTCCGTTAAAAAGTCCTCCGCCCAATGTCGGTGCCAGGGAGTAAAAAACTTTTGATTTTCACTATAAAATTTAATAATTTCGCAGATATCGTCTTGATTTGCTAATCGCAACAAAAGGCGATCGCTTACAATTAATGGAACTTCTAATTTCATATAATATCCATTTAGCAACTGAGGCACTAGAGTTATGGCAAATAATTCTACACTTTTTGAATCAAACGTCGTCCAAACAAACCCTGCGGCCTAACCAACAGCATAATAAACAATATAGCAAAAGCCACAGCATCCTTATAAGCCGAAAAATCCCCCGGTACGAAAGCCTCCACCAAACCAATTAAAAACCCACCCAAAACAGCCCCAGGAATACTCCCTAATCCACCAAGTACAATCACCGCCAAACCCTTCAAACCAAAAGCAATACCAAAATACGGCCCAGCAATACTCACACTAGAACCCACCAAACTCCCCGCCAAACCAGCCAGAAAACTGCTCACAAAAAACGTCAAAACAATATATCTGTCAGTATCAATACCCAACAGACTAGAAGTAGTAGCATCTTCAGCCACCGCCTGCATTGCTTTACCAAATTTAGTGAAATTTATTAAGTAAGTTAGAAGACTAACAATCGCAATAGCTACGCCAAAAATCAGTATTTGAACAGTGCGAATAGGAATCTGTTTATCTGCCGTACCAAAGTTAATAGCTGCCGGCAAATTGCCGTAAGTATTAGTAGGAAAAGTGTAAATTTCAGCACCGACAAGATACTGGATGATATTAGCGATCGCCACCGCCGCCCCCAAACTAGAAACCACCGTCAGCAGAGGATCTGAGTTTCTGCGGCGCAAAGGCAAAAAAGCAACTCTTTCAACAATTACTCCCACCAAACCAGCCAGCGTACTGCCCAAAATTATGGCCACAGCAAAAGGAAACTGTACGGGAATTCTCGCATTAGCCAACAACCCGTTAAAACCAAAAGCACCGCCCATCAGCGCATAAGTGAAATAAGCACCCAAAGTAAACACTGCACCGTGAGCAAAATTAATAATTCCGAGAATAGAAAACACTAGGGTGTATCCCAGGGCAAAAATAGCATACACGCTGCCGATCGACAAACCATTCAAAAATTGTTGCAGAAACAGAGTTAAGTCCATCACCAGTTAAGAATTGAGCCTCACATCGAAATCATTCAACAACAAAAAACATACAATTTTTACTCTGACTTCTGACTTCCCCCCTTGGGGGGGCGGGGGGAGACTTCAGAGTCACACTCAATAAATCATCCGTGTATCCGTGTCGTGGCTGAGTTCATTTCAAAAACTCAAATTTACCGTTATTACCATCAGCATCCATTTTTATCTGTGCCACATAAAACTCTTTCTGATTGATTTCACCTTCAGGCGTAAAAGAAATTTCCCCCAAAGGCGTATCGTACTTTCCACTCAACAACTGCTGATTCAAATTTGTACGCAATTCTGCCAAAGGCTTTTGGCTAACCTTAGACTTAGCATTAATTTCTTTTAATGACTCAACAAAAACTTGTACGCCAGTAAAAGCTTGAGCGCTAAACTGAGGAGGTTCCTTCTTAAATTGAGCGCGATAAGCATCACGAAAAGCCTTATTAATCTCATTCTGATATTTTGGGCTGTATGCTTGGGCAATTAAGACCCCCTCGCAAAGAGCCTTGCAAACCGAAAATACATTGGAAGTATTCAGACCGTTGCCCCCAATGATAACGCCTTTGTAGCCCAACTCCCGCAACTGCTTAATTAAATTGCCTCCATCGGCGGCCAACCCAGAAATAATTATCAAATCGGGCTTGACATTTATCCCATTAGTGGCTTGAGATTGGAAATCTGTATCAGTAGTCAAGAATTTTTGGACTGTTGCCAATTCCAGTCCCATATCTTTAACCGTTGCCTGAAAAGTTTCAGTTTCAGATTTGCTAAAAGCATCATTCTGAGCAAAAAACACGGCTACTTTCTTAATATTGGGATTTTGCTTCAGGGCCGCTTTAACTGCATTAGGTGCTACCACGGCGACAGGCGCGGAGACTCTGGCCACATAATCACCAATCTGGGGAATGCCTTTAGCGGTGTTGGATGGTCCGAGTACGGGAATTTTGGCGCGATCGGCGATCGGATCGGCACTAAAAGCCTGCTGCGACAAAGTTGGGCCCACAATACCCACCACCTTATCCTGATTGATCAGAGTATTGAAGGCATTGATCGCCCCTTGTTCATCTCCACCCGTATCTTGGAACACCAGTTTAATCGGCGTTCCATCCACACCGCCCTTATCGTTGAAATACTTCTCAGCAATTTTCGCGCCAGCCACCTGTTCCTGACCAAGCAAAGCCACATTGCTAGTTTGCGCCACCCCAACCCCAACGGGAATAGCGGTAGAGTTCCCCGCAGCCGAACCCTGTGGCGAAGTTGCCGGAGATGGCGAAGTACCTGGAGATACTGTAGTCGATGTCTGGGGAGCGTTCGTCTGAGTGCAAGCCATCAGCAGTGAAGCGCAGGTAACGAATAAGGCACTAGGGCGAGGGGCAGGTTTTTTCATGAGCGGGCGATCGAACACATATATATAGACCATCTCTATATAGAACATCTATATGTGCAAATATTCTACCGATTCGCCGGAGAGTCCCGGCCCAAAGCGTATTTCTGGGTCCAAAAGCAGACTCAAGCCCTAAAGAGGAGTCAGGCAGAGGATACCGGAGCCGACAATAAGTGTCGAAAGCCTTGGTGTGTATACCTTTAAAAAAAAGTCAAAAATATTTTTACAAAACGCTTGACAACACCTTGCGAAATAAGTATATTAATAAAGCGCCAGAAGGGAAGCGGTTCACTGAACCACGAACAAAAGGCAAGAAACTGAACCTAGAAAAAAGAATAGTTTGAAAGCTTAAAGCACTATTAACCTCGTCAAAAAAATCAAGATAGAGAGTAAAAGCGAGAGCTAATACTTAATATCGCAAACAACGAGAAAAAAGTCAAGGGAAAAAAACTAGCATTTGTGCTGAGTGGAAAGAACTTGACGAGCCTTAAAAGAACAATCCAACACGGAGAGTTTGATCCTGGCTCAGGATGAACGCTGGCGGTCTGCTTAACACATGCAAGTCGAACGG
>NZ_JAUBVF010000031.1:0-70567 GCF_036705685.1 Microcoleus sp. AT3-A2 | reverse complement strand
CTCCTTCTATCAACGGTTAATTTTTAACTTGAGATTAACAAAAAGCGCTCCTAGAAATAGGGGCGCTTTTTGTTTGGAGAAAAATATTTTTTTATACTTTATTCACATATCTAGTTCGGTAAAATAAGCGTTATAACTGGCATCTTGCACCATTGTTAATAAGCCTTTCACGGGCGGGTTCTCCTGCCCAACCCTACTCCCCACAAGAAAATCTACTCTTTGTGGAACAGGCCGGACAGCCTGTTAAGCGAGAAGGATGCAAGATGTGAGTTATAACTTTTGTACTGAGGATTTCAGTGCGATCGAGTTTTATGAGGACTGAAGTCCTCACTATAAACCAATTTTATTCTGGTTGTTCGAGCGGACATAATATGATTAACGGTTAACGACTAATAACTAATAACTAATAACTAATGAGTGATGATTATCGAGTTTGATGATTCCGATGCAGCCGGAAACGAGATTAGCGGTAAGCATTCAATGCACAAATGGCTTTCGGTGGTGGGGATTGGCGAAGATGGACTTTCAGGGCTGGGCCCGATCGCCCGACAACTACTCGATCAATCTCAAGTCGTTGTCGGCGGTGCCCGTCACCTAGCCATGCTACCAACCAACGACACCCGCGAAAAATTGGTTTGGGCATCGCCTTTGCAGACAACAGTTGACGACATCATCCGCCGCCGGGGACAGTCTGTGTGCGTGCTCGCAAGCGGCGATCCGATGTGTCACGGCATCGGCGTCACGCTGTCGCGCCAGATTCCCATTTCGGAAATGACTGTGATTCCGGCGGTATCGGCTTTTAGTCTTGCTTGCGCCCGTTTGGGTTGGCCACTAGCCCAAGTTGAGACTTTCAGTTTGACAAATCGCCCGATCGCATCGATCGCCCTTGCTTTGTCACCGGGGGCGCGGTTGCTGGTGTTGAGCGCTGACAGACACACGCCGAGAAAGGTGGCACAATTGTTGACGCAGCGGGGGTTTGGTAGCAGTTTGATAACCGTGTTTGAGCGGATGGGAGGGGGATCGGAACGGCGGATCGAGGGGGTAGCAGCAGCCTGGAATGCAGCGGATTTGGCTGATTTGAACACGATCGCGATCGCAGTTGCAGCCGATCGCAAAACTGTGATTTTCCCTCGTACCTCCGGTTTGCCGGATGCTGCTTATCGCCACGACGGCCAACTTACCAAGCGGGAGGTTAGAGCCGTTACTCTGTCAACGTTAGCACCGATTCCCGGAGATTTGCTTTGGGATGTGGGGGCGGGCTGCGGCTCGATCGCGATCGAATGGATGCGGAGTCATCCTCGGTGCAGGGCGATCGCGATCGAACGCGATCCGACTCGATTGCAATACATCGCCCAAAATGCCTCGACTTTCGGCGTTCCCGAACTCGAAATCGTTGCGGGAGAAGCGCCGGAAGCCCTGACAAATTTACCTCAACCGAATGCTATTTTCATCGGCGGCGGTGTCACCGCAGAAGCTGTGCTGGAAACTTGCTGGAATGCTTTAGGTGAAGGCGGCCGATTAGTTGTTAATGCGGTGACTGTTGAGAGCGAGTTTAAAGTTTTGCAATGGCACGATCGTTATGGCGGGGAACTAATTAGAATTGGGATTCAGCGAGTAGGGGCGATCGGTTCTTTTCAGGGTTGGAAACCGCTTGCGCCGGTGACTCAGTGGGCGGTAGTTAAGAGGTAAAATGCGATCAATCTTTTTCCAATAAAGCTATAATCAATAATATCCTCTGGAATGAGAGTGATAATGCCAGACGAATCATCTGTAGATCCTTATTTAGATCGACTGTTTGAAAACTATTCCAACACTGAAGTTCTCGAACTACAGCAATATCTGTCTGAATGGGATAGAGGAACTTATCGAACTGTGGCCCAAAGTGTGTTAGACCATTCACAAAGAAAAGGATTCGATCCACTCAAATATCTGCGTAAAGCACACAACTTCAACACCAGAGGTGCTGTAAGAGTTCCTCGCACGGGATATCGGCAGGATGGAGCCGCTGTTTACCGAAAGGGCAATGAGTTTTTAATTGTGCGACCTGACCAGTATGGTGTTGAGAAAATGGTGACTTATGGCATTAATGAGGAATAGCGATATGGCACAAGTTCAAAACAAATTAGCGCTTGGGCAGGATATTATTGTGCAACTTTTGGCACAGTTGACAGTTGACTATCAAAACACTAAATCAGAGCGCAAAGAGATATCTCAGAGGTATCTTGGTTCTGAGGAAGATTTTTCGTTTCTGGAGGAGCTTGAGTTAGTAACAGTAAGTATTCGCGGTTATGCTAGTCAGATTGAGGAGCGCGCAGAGGTTGAGAATCGCGAGCAAGCGATCGCAGACTTACATCAGCTTAGGGTATTCGATCGTTCTGTGATCGCTCAGTTTTATGATGAGACGCGATCGGGCTATCTTCAAATGCGAGCCTATATCCGAATGCTGGACTATTTGCGGTTGGTGGTGTTGGAGTATTTGCAGATGGCATAGAGAAAGTAACAGAAACTTACACATCGCTCTAAAGTTCTGCCAGATGCCAGAAAGTCATCCCATTTTCAGTATGACTGAGCAAAATCCCCAAATCTTCGAGGCTTTCTAAACAGTCGAGAATGACTTTTTGTTTGCGGCTGGCTGCTTTGAAATGGGCGGTGACTTGGGCGGCTGTCCATTCGCCGCTTTGGGTGCGGAATAAGTCGCGGATGGCCCAAAGTTGCTCTTTGAGGGTTTTGGGGAAAGGTTGTTGTTCCGTGGGGGCGATGGGGGTTTCGGTTTCGGTGGTGATACCTGCAAGGGATGGTTGCACGTAGGTTTCGCCTGGGGCTTGGTAGTCGGGACGCAGCCAGCGAATGAGTCCGTTGCATTCTTCCTCGGCGCGTTGGGCATTGAGGCTGACGAGGTTTTCCAGGATTTGGTCGTCGGTGAGGGTGGGTTCCCAACCATAGGCCGCAAAGACGGCGGCATCGAGTTCGTCGTGGATTTGTTTGAGGGTGGAGACTAGGGCCTTTTGGTTGAAGGCTTTGTCTTTGTCGTCGAGGGGTTCGCCTTGGCGGAGTTTTTCGAGGAGGTTGTACATCCCCGTGATGGTGACTTCGGGGTGAGTGGCTTGGACTCGTTTGCGGTGGCTGTCGAGGCGTTCTCCGAGTTCTCGGATGGTTTGTTTTTGAGTTTCCGTGGCGTCGGGGAAGGGGAAGGGATCGAAGCATCGAGTTTTGTTGTAACGAGGTCTATCTTCTAATGTTCCGCCTGCTGCCAGCGACCAAGTAACATGAACTCGACTAGACAGAACTCCTAAGAAATAAGCATCATCAAGGGCGATCGCAATCAACATATTATCAGGTATTACTTCACGGGGAAGAAAGACAAATACTCTATGCTTCGCAGTCTCTACTGTAGCAATATAACGCTGTAGTCCCTTTAGTGCTGGTCGAAGTTCAGTTCTGGGACGACCAAATATCCACCAGTTTTCTCGGAGGCTCTTATCACGGTTAGTATCTCGTTCAGGTTTAACTTTATCCAATACCCATTGGAATGCTTTTGGATATAGTTCTTGAGCTTTATCAGCTTTTAAGCCAAATAAATCAATGACGCGCACATTGCGAGAACGTTGCATAAAGTCTCGTCCATTGATGTATGGGAAAAGAACCTTAGACTCAATCTCTCCAAAGTCAGATTGCTCGACAATAAACCCGGAACTAAATAGCATAACACCGCGACTGGATATCCTATTATTAGCCAGGAGTTGTTGAGATTGAGTTAAATCAAAACCAGCTTGAAGGTTACTAAAAATTAGCCCTACATTCTGCAACTGCACTTGAACTTGCTCTGCCGAGTCTTCCGGTGTCTCTCCCTCACACTCAGCAACTACTGTACCAAATTCGGCAATCCTTACAGGCTTTTTGAGGTCATATAATTCACCTGCTGTAATTGCAATTCTGACTGCTGCCCCTTCATCAATCCAAGGGTGATCGGGAATAGCAAAAATTAATCGGGTGGGAATCTTTTGCGTAAAATGAAACTCCAGAACTTTCCGCTGCCGAACTTGGCGAATACTGTTTGTGGTAATAAACCCAAAGCGTTGAATTTTGCTTGCTCTAGTTAGTTCCGCTGCCTTGTGCCACCAGTACATTACGAAATCAACAGTATCCGGCACATCTTTATAGACTTTTCGCAACGTTTCTGTATACCCATCTCCCAAGATTTCCCGCATTCTCGCATTCCCAATAAACGGCGGGTTGGACACAATATAATCCGCCTCCTGCCACTCGGCTGCCCTCGGATTTAAATACCGATAAATTGTTATTTGGTCTGTCGGATCGGGAATATCCTCCCCCGTCACCGGACTCTTCATCATCCGTCCGCCCCAGCGAGTCCTCACCTTCCCCGTCGCATCCACATCCGGTTCCCTCCCGTCATAGGCCAACACTGCATCCCCCCATTCAATATTTTTGTACTCGCGCAACACGGGTTCGATCGGCGGAATATCGCCAAACCGCCGAAAATGCCACTGCAAATACCCAATCCAAATCACCAAATCCGCGATCGCCGCCGCCCTAGGATTGATCTCAATTCCCAAAAACTGACTCGGATTAACTTGTGCAATATCTAACCGCAACTGGGCCGCCCCGGTGACATCCTCCAAGCGCCGCAACACCTCCGACTCCAACCCCTTCAACAAATCCAACGTCACATAAAGGAAATTACCCGATCCGCAGGCCGGATCGAGAATCTTCACCTGTTGTAACTCCGTCAGAAATGCCTCTAAAACTGTGATCGCCTTTTTCCTTTGATTTGCAGTCGGTTCCGATTCCCCCGCGTTGAGCAACTGTTTAACCTCCGCTTGTACCGCAATCCAGCGATCGCCCAAAGGTTCCATCACCACAGGCTTTACCAACCTTTCCACATACGATCGCGGCGTATAATGAGCCCCCAACTTACTCCGTTCCCTCGAATCCAGCGCCCTTTCCAACAACGTCCCAAAAATCGCCGGTTCCACATTGCACCAATCCCGCTTCGCCGCCTGCAACAAGACTTCCAACTGCGCCTTTGTCAAAGCAAACGCCTGCGACTCCGCAAACAATCCGCCATTAAACCGCAACAGTTTGCCATGAAAGCCAAAACTCGTCCCCTCATTCATCGCCTCCCACAGCGCCTCTACCTCCGGCTTAAAAGTCTTCGGGTTGTGAATCCATCGCGTTTCCAGCGCCTGCGTAAACAAATGTTCCTTCAACAACCCCACATCCTCAGCAAACATGGTGAAAATACAGCGCATCAAAAACTGGGCGACTTGCTGCGGATCGACATTCGCCTCCATCCGCTTCGCCAACTCTGCCAAATCCGCCGCCACTTCCCGCGTCACCCGCGCCGCAATTTTCTCTGGATTACGCTGCTGCGGATTGCTAAAAATATCGACAAACAAATCGAAAACATCGGCTTTCCGCAACTCGATTAGCCCGATTTCTCGCCGCGCCCCATAGCCGCCATAATCGCCGCTAAAACCCATCCACAATTCAAAATGATCGCCAATATCGCAAGTTAACAAAAACGGCGGTTTGCTGCTGAGACTGCGGGTATAGGCAACTGCCTGCACAAACGCTTTTTCCATCTCTCGCAAATAGGTATTTGTTCCCCGCTTTGCCGTTCCCTTTTTGCTCGTTGTTCCGCCCTGTTTTGCCTCGATTAAAAAATGCTCGGCTTTGTAAAAGTCAATAAACCCCGGAGTTACTTTGCCGCTGGGGTGAAAAATTTTGACATCTTTATCAAAGCAGTAGGGCTCGTTGGGAATTCTGCCTTTATCAAAAGGGCGATCGACTCCCAGCGCATCGCACATTTCGGCAAAAAACAACTGGTAGTTTGCCCGTTCGTTACCGCTAGAACCTGCCCAGCGCGTGATGAATGTTTCGACTCGCGTGCGATCAGCCTCATTCATGCTTCAATCCCTGTTGCTTGCTGTTTCCTGATTCTATACTTCTCTGTTAGCATGGAAATTATTCATGGATCTATGCTATTCATCTGCGTGAATCAGCGTCAATCCCTTGTCATCTGCGGTGAAGAAATTCTCTTTTTTTTACCGCAGATGAGGGCAGATAGACACAGATTAACGCAGATGAATAATATCGAATCCGGTTGCACCATCTGTGGTTGACTGTTGACTGGATTTTATGCCCGACGATGCTACCGGATTTAATATAAGTCGATCGCTCTCTCTACCCTTTGTTCAATGCAATACAAAAAAAATCTTCAAAAATAGTATTAATTTTAAAACAAATAGGTTGGGTTTAACACAAGTAACCCAACCTATTAATTAAATGAGACTTAAGAGTTTAGCCTTGATTCACCACAGTCGGTTTTAAACTTTCCTGTGACTTCGATCGATCTAAACCGTTTTGAACTTCCACAGATTCCTTAATCGGTTTCCGGGCTTCAATTAAACTCAAAGCTTTGTTGACACTTTCAGGTAAAATCACTACCAAACTGCCGGCCGGCGCCTCATCTAAAGCTTTGTTAACGGCTGTTGTTTCGTCGAGAATCAACTCGTATTCAACTTGAGATTTGTTTGCGGTTCCTGCAGAAATCGCCTCTGCAATTCCCTGGCAAATTAACTTTGCCACAACACCGGGTTCTCGGCCGCGCCTGTCAATATCTTCCTTGACAATTATACGATCGAACATCTCGGCCGAAAGTTTGCCCAGCGTGACAAAATCTTCATCTCGTCGGTCTCCGGGGGCGCCGACTACCCCGATCCGCTGTCCCTGCCAATTCAGCACGAAACTCCCCAAAGCTTTGTAGCTGTGGGGGTTGTGGGCGTAGTCCAGCAAAGCGTGATAGTTGCCCAATTTAAACAAATTCATCCGTCCGGGAGTTTGACCGACCGATGCTTGGAAGCTTGACAAAGCAGCCCGAATATCTTCTATTTTCAATCCTTGGGCAAAAGCCGCCAAACAAGCTGCTAAAGCATTGGCAATCATAAACGGCGCCCGCCCGCCCATCGTCAGCGGCACGTTCACAGCCTGCTCAATTCTCAGCGTCCAATCGCCTTTCAATATAGACAAATACCCATTTTCGTAAATCGCTGCCAGCCCGCCCGCAGCGGTATGTTTGGCAACCAGTTCGTTATCCGGGTTCATGGAAAAATAGGCAATTTGAGCCTTGACACGCTGCGCCATTTGTGATACTAGCGGGTCGTCTGCATTTAAAACTGCATAGCCTTTGGGCATTACCGACTCGACGAGGACGCTCTTGAGTTTGGCCAGTTGTTCTACTGTGTCGATGTCGCCAATTCCCAAGTGATCGGCCGCGACGTTCAAGACGACGCCGACATCGCACTGATCGAAGCCGAGGCCCGATCGCAAAATTCCGCCTCTAGCAGTTTCCAGCACTGCTACTTCTACCGTCGGATCGGACAAAATCAATTGAGCACTCTGCGGCCCAGTATTGTCTCCGCTTTCTACCAAATAATCGCCGATGTAAGTGCCGTCGGTAGTTGTGTAGCCGGTAATCTGACCTGTCTGCTTGACAATGTGGGCAAGCAGGCGAGTGGTTGTAGTTTTGCCGTTGGTTCCCGTTACCGCTAAAATCGGCACCCGGCTGGGTTGAGGTGAGGGGAAAAGCATATCGAAGACGGCACCGGCGACGTTGCGGGGTAAACCTTGACTCGGGGCGACGTGCATTCTGAAACCCGGTGCTGCGTTGACTTCGACGATGACGCCGTTGACATCGCGCAGGGGTTGGGAGATGTCGGGAGTTACTACGTCAATGCCGGCGATGTCCAAACCGATAATTTTGGCGACTCTGGAAAACAGCCAGACGTTTTCTGGGTGGATTTCGTCGGTGCGATCGACTGCAATGCCACCGGTACTCAAGTTGGCTGTCGCCCGCAAAAATACTCTTTCGCCGGCCGGCACTACGGAGTCCATCGCGTATCCTTGTTTTTGCAGCAAATCCAGGGACAATTTGTCGATCGTGATCCGGGTGAGCACGTTGTCGTGTCCATCTCCTCGCTGCGGGTCGCGGTTTACTTCTTCAATAAGCTGTTCTACTGTATACCTGCCGTTGCCCACGACGTTAGCGGGTACTCGTTCTGCGACTGCTATGACTTGCCCGTTGACTACCAATACTCTGTGGTCACGGCCGACGTAATAGCGCTCTACTATCACGCTTTTTGTTTTTGATGCCGCGCTGGCTAAGTCGTAGGCTTCTTCTGCTGCTTCCCAGGAATTGATGTCGATCGTAATGCCGCGGCCGTGGTTGCCGTCTAGGGGTTTGAGGACGATCGGATAACCGCCGACATCTTCGATCGCCCCGCGCAGTTCATCCAAATAATTAATCACCGTTCCTCTGGGAACCGGCACACCAGCGCTGGCGAGGATATTTTTGGTACCTTCCTTGTCGCAGGCAAGTTCTACCCCCAAAACTCCTGTGCGGTTGCTCAGAGTTGCCTGAATCCGCTTTTGGTGAACCCCGTAGCCGAGTTGAATCATAAACCTGGCGCTCAAAGGTATCCAAGGAATGCCGCGCGCTTCTGCTTCCTTAATCAGTGTTTCCGTGCTCGGCCCCAAGGCCGCCGAAGCAGCAAACTCTCTGAGATCTCTCAAATCTTGGATTAATTCTGCTGCTGGATAAGTGCCTGTCTCGGCAATGCTTTGGCACAGTCGCACGCCCGCCCGCGCTGCATAGCGACCTGCTTGTTCGTTTTGATACTCAATTACTACTTGGTAAATACCTGGGGTCGCAGTCTCGCGGGTACGGCCGAACCCGACCGGCATTCCTGCCATTTCCTGAAGTTCTAGGGCGACGTGTTCGATTACGTGTCCCATCATTGTGCCTTCTCTGACCCGTTGCAGGAATCCTCCCTGATGGCCTGGGGAACAGTGATGGTCGTTCAAACTCGGAAGTGCGGCGATCAACCCTTCATAGAAGCCAGGAATTTCCGCTGTGGTTTTATCTGCCCACTCCTCTAAATCCAGACGCATCAGGACGAGTTTTTGGCGTCGGATGCTCCAGTAGTTGGGGCCGCGTAAGGTCTGGATTTTAAGTATTTTCATGGCAGTTAGAGGGGTATGGGGCGCGAAATCTTATAGATAATTGGAGCATTTATTCAATTTCGATCTAGATTGCTCGATCGACTGTTCGCTGCGAACAGTTTGGGAGTGAATTTCCAGTTATGGGCTACCCAATTGAAAATTCATGCCCCTGCGATCGGCTAAAAACAAGTACAGGTCAATGGCTAGCAAAAATTCAAAGCCCGAAGTTAGAATTTTCTGTGATTCTGCCTGCTGGGGTCAGCCCGTGGCTGCTTCGGAATCTATTCTTTGTTGTATCCATGATTCGGCCGGAATGCCGCCTAATTTCTGCCGAATCAATGACAAGAGATGTTCTACGTTAGTTGGCTGTGCGGCATTCGGGGGGCCAGCCAGACTCGGAACACGCTCCTGATGGCATTGGTTTGCCTTGGGGCATATTGTAGCAATCTCCGTGACACAGAACGTGCAACCGCATATTGAACAGACTTAAGGGTTCTGTCGCTCCTACCATAGACTCATTGGTATAAAAATTTTCCCTAGAATCAACAATAGTCACAGTGCCTTTACCGAGAATTTTCATAGTATCGTCTCCCTCAAACAAGGCGCAGGTATCTTCGTCAATACCAATAGCGAGGCGATCGGGATGGCAAGCCACAGCCGACAGCAAGCGAGCCATGCGGTTGCGGTTGTGAAAGTGCTGGTCTACGATGATCTCAGGAATAATGTTAAGTCCGTTTGCCATGTCTACTAAAGAGCGGTTCGGTGACGCACCACTCCCACCGCCTGCAATCATGTGATATCCCATCACCGCAGCACCTGCGCTGGTGCCAGCGAGGGTAATCTTGCCTTCGAGAGTTTCTTTGCGAATTTTCTCCATCAGCGGGGTGTCCGCCAGCAGCCCGCAGAGCCGCAGTTGGTCGCCGCCTGTGATGAATACGCCCGTACAATCTTCTAAGTAATCTTTCCAGACGGGGTTTTCGGCTTGTGCGCGTTCGCGGATGTCCACTACTTTGACGGCGCTAACGCCCATCTCGTCAAATATGGTGCGGTAGCGGTTGCTAATTCCTTCGGGATCTCGCGAAGCGCACGGGATGATGGCCAGCCGAGCGTTTGCACCCCCAGCACGGCAAAAAAAGGTATTCAGAATCTCTCGCCCGTGAACTTTGTCTTCGGCTCCCCCGATGACCATAATCGAGGTTTTTGTGCGCTGGGGAATATTGTGTTCAAGGGCTTGAGATGTCAACTGCTGCATGGTATGTCTTCCTCTGTTGGATGTGAAATTCAATTTTGCCGTTGCTGTGGGTAGAATAGGGCTTTTTAAGAATAAATATTTGTTTGCGAGCGAGGTGCGATCGCCGATCGCAGTATCCCGCAGTTGTTTGGGGGCGAGTTTACTTGCAGTCGCTGTCATGAAAAACCGATTATTTTTGTACAAAACCGACCCGCAGACACAGGAAGAGAATTTAACTTGCCAAAATTTTCAGAAATTATAAGAAATTATAAAGAATAAAGCAATTACTGAAAACTGAACTCCCTCTAAAGGTCAAACTAGAGGTGATGTATCAATGAAATTCCAATAATTGTGCGATTTGACGTTGTTACCCTATTTCCAGAATTTTTCCGGGCTCCCCTAGAGTCGGGACTGATGGGCAAAGCCTTAGCTAAAAAGATTGCTGAGGTGAATTTTGTCAATCCCCGCGATTTTACCACAGACAAACACCAGCGAGTCGATGATGAGCCTTACGGGGGCGGAGTGGGGATGCTGATGAAACCGGAACCGATTTTTGCTGCGGTGGAGTCGCTGCCGATTTTGCCGCGGCGGGAGGTGATTTTGCTGACTCCCCAGGGGGAACCGATGCAGCAGGCGATGTTTCGGGAGTTGGCAGCCGATCGCGATCAGTTGGTGTTGATTTGCGGTCATTATGAAGGTGTGGACGATCGAGTGCTGCATTTGGTAACTCGCGAGGTGTCTTTGGGGGATTTTGTGCTCACGGGGGGCGAAATTCCGGCTTTAGCTTTGATAAATGGAGTTTTGCGATTGCTGCGGGGAACTGTGGCGAAGGAAGATTCCCTAAAGTTTGAGAGTTTTGAAGACGGGCTTTTGGATTATCCGCAGTACACTCGACCGGCGGATTTTCGGGGATTGAAGGTTCCTGACGTGTTGTTGTCGGGTAATCACGCAGAAATTGCTCGCTGGCGCAGGGAACAGCAAATTGAAAGAACGCGCCAAAGGCGATCGGATTTGTACGATCGGTGGTTGCAGGAAAGGGGAGAATAAGGTTTGAGGATGTAGCCGTTATTAGTTGGATCTTCAGGGATGATTAGCACTTGAAAGCTAATAGAACTCCCCAGGCAGAACTAAGTTACAGTTTTGCTTATTGAAGCTGTCAATCCTTCAGCAGCTAAAAGATGTCTTAGTCGATCGGTCTCAGCTTTAGTTCCGACAAAAACAGAACCAGGCATCTTCTTTTTTAAGTTCATCGCTTCAGCTAATGACAATTCCATAGCCTGACGCAGGATTTTTGTTACAACTGTTGCACGTTGTTCTTTTTCCAATACAATCAAGTTCCAAGTTTCTTCTTTTGCTAAAACCTCTTTTCTCATTTCGTTAGGTATAGCATCACTATTATCTAACTCGATTGCCTACCCGCAATAATGACAGCTATAAGATAGATGCCAGACAACTTTTTTGTCGAAGACAGACTGACCAACCGACATCTGTATGTCTTTGCTACAATTACCGCAAAGTCCGTAAATCAAGACCATTATTTTTCAGCAATCTCTCCGGAAATATGAAATAATTGTCTTTTGCTATACTTCCCAAATATCTACTTTACATGAACATCCGCATCGGCAACGGCTACGACATTCACTGCTTAGTTCCAGAACGCCCCCTCATCCTCGGCGGCGTCCACATTCCCCACGAATTAGGCTTATTAGGACACAGCGACGCAGACGTACTTACCCACGCTATCATGGATGCCATGCTTGGAGCTCTGAGCTTAGGAGATATCGGGCTGTATTTCCCTCCAACTGACCCGAAATGGAAAGGTGCTGATAGTCTCGTATTGCTGGCACAAGTCAATCAGTTAATATTAGATAAAGGCTGGGAAATCGGCAATATTGATTCGGTGGTGGTGGCGGAACGTCCAAAGCTGAAACCGCATATTGAGCAAATGCGCGATCGGCTTTCTGCTGTCCTACAATTAAAACCTGACCAAATCGGCATCAAAGCTACTACCAACGAAAAGTTAGGCCCTGTGGGGAGAGAAGAAGGAATTGCAGCCTATGCTGTAGTTTTGTTGGGCAAAAAATAGAACTCTAGAATCTCTAATTGACTGTAAAGTTAATCTCAAATCCAACATCGCTAGGAAGCCTGAAATCATGGACACTGACACTTGGGAGTTACAATTACCCGTAGACGCGGATGTGATCGCGTTGGATAAGGACGATAACATAGTCGTGCTAATCGAGGTTAAAATTATTCAAGCTCAAGAACCAGCCGCGAAACAGAAAATTATCGATCGCGCGATCGATTGGCTGAAAGCTGTGTTAGCTAAGCTATCTGAAAACAACGCGATCGTTCCCTATGCTATGTTTATTGACGCGGAACAAATTTTGATTTTCAAATGGGATGGTGTAAATTTATCGGAGCCTGTTTGCACTCTAAATACTGGTGAAATATGTCGCTATTATATGCCGAGTTTTGGCAGTCGATGGCTCTCTGAACGTACCATTGGGGGGCTGATAGAATCGTGGCTGCATGACTTAGATTATAACTGGAAATCCGAAATTCCTCCAGCATCAGAACAGATATCAGCCATCGGTTTGCTGCCATTACTCGCAAGTGGAACAACAAAATCAGGAGTGGAATTAGGTGGCAATTATATATATCGAGACCAACTTTCTGATGAGTATTGCTACAGGGCGTGAGGCTGAAGCAATTATGTTGCTCAGAGATTTGTCCTCATCAGTTCAGTTAGTCATACCCAGCGTTTGTTATATGGAGGCTTGGTCAGCTTTCGAGGACGAGTTGAAGCGACAAAACTCTTTTAAGGAACAGCTAAGCCGTCAAATTAGCGAAACAAAGCGAGATGTGACCTCTGAAAAGGTCGCCTCTCTATCTTTTCACCTAGAAGAGTCATTAGTTTACTATCTTGAACGAATAGATGAAATTGAATTGCGGTTGCGTGAAGCAATTTCTATGATGTCATGTAATGCCGAAATGATTGCATTAAATTCCGAGATTATTCAAGCAAATTTAAACACACCTATCATCAAAAAAGACCCAACAGACAATTTGATTCTACACTGTATCCTCAGTCATGCCCGATCGCATTCTACAGAAACCAAAGTATTTCTCAGCGGTAACGTCAAAGAATTTGGTCTACCGGAAGTTCAAGATGTTTTGCGAGAAGCCGGGATTACAAAGTATTTCTCTGTCACTAAAAACTTTCTCGGTTGGTTACAATCTCAGTCATAGTTGCACGCAGATGGTAAACTAAAAAATTATGAAAATTTCTATGATGCTACATTCAAGACTGCGCTGGCTGGCGATTTTACTGGCGGCAATTGCCACCCTAACTCTGTCTGCGTGTACTCCAGCCCGATCGAACTTAGTAAACAGACTCATCGTTCCCACCCCCAGCGGCCCGGCCACCTTTAACTACCCCCTCAATCAATCTGCATACAGCGTCTTTGGTTATATGTACGAGGGATTAATCAACGAAAACGGCTTGACATCCGAGTTAGAACCCGGTTTAGCTGAATCATGGGAAGTTTCTAAAGATGGCAAAAAGATTGTCTTTACCCTGCGAGAGGGATTGAAATGGTCGGACGGGGAACCGATGACTACTGATGACATTATCTTCAGTTATGAAAAAATTTATTTCAATGACAAAATTCCTAGCGGTTTGAAAGATATTCTGAGGGTTGGCATCAGTGGCGAATTTCCAAAAGTTAAAAAAATTGACAGCCGCCGCGTTGAATTTTCCGTTGCCGAACCCTTTGCTCCATTTATTAGATATGCTGGCGGAATCCCGATTTTACCAGGTCATATTTTACAGGAAGCTGTAGAAAATACAGATGCAGACGGCAACCCTAAATACCTGGCTACTTGGGGCACTGATACTGACCCTAAAAAAATTGTCGGAAATGGTCAGTACCGAATGCTGAGTTATACTCCTAATCAGCGCGTTGTTTTGGAACGAAATCCGTATTTTTGGCGCAAAGATGCTGAGGGAAATCCTCAACCTTACATCCAGCAAATTGTTTGGCAAATTATCGAAAATACTGATAATCAACTGCTGAATTTTCGATCGGGTGATTTGGATACTCTGAACGTGGAACCGGAAGTGTTTCCGCTGCTGAAACGGGAGGAAAAACGCGGCAAATATACGGTATTCAACGGCGGCCCAGATACTGGCAGCGTGTTTATGTGTTTCAATCTGAATAAGGGGCGCAATGCTCAAAATCAGCCGTTTGTAGACCCGGTTAAGTCTCGCTGGTTCGCGAGTAAGGAATTCCGGCAGGCGATCGCCTACGGCATCAACCGATCCGCCATGACTAACAATATTTATCGCGGACTTGGCGCGCCCCTGCATTCCCCAATTCCGGCGCAAAGCCCGTTCTACCTGTCCCCAGAACAGGGATTGAAAACTTACAGTTACGATCCGCAAAAAGCCAAAGAGTTACTGTTAAGTGCTGGTTTCAAGTATAATAGTAACGGCGAATTGTTGGATGCTGATGGCAACAAGGTGCGATTTACTTTGTTGATGGCGGCGGGGAAAAAAGTGCGGGAACAAATGGCAACGCAAATTAAGCAAGACTTGGGCAAACTGGGGATGCAAATTGATACGCAGTTCCTGAGTTTTAACACTTATGTGGAAAAGCTGCGATTGACGCGGAATTGGGATACTTACCTCGGCGGTTTTACGGGAGGTACTGAACCGCACAGCGGCTACAATATTTGGTCTGTTAACGGCACGCTGCACAGTTTCAACCAGGGCCCGCAAGCCGGAGAACCGCCGATTAAGGGTTGGAAAGTTGACGACTGGGAACAGAAAATAGATGACCTTTACGTGAAAGCTTCTCAGGAGCTCGATGAGGCGAAGCGCAAGGAACTTTATGCTGAAACGCAGCGGATTATAGCGGAACAAGTGCCGTTTATCTATATGGTGAATCCGCTGACTTTTGAGGCGGTGCGCGATCGCGTTTCGGGAATTCGCTACAGTGCCCTCGGCGGTGCTTTCTGGAATTTGTACGACCTGAAAATAACAGAATAGTCATTAGTCATTAGTCATTAGTCATTAGTCATTAGTCATTAGTCATTAGTCATTAGTCATTAGTCATTAGTCATTAGTTAGCAGTCATTAGTTATTAGTTTATGGAACCTAAAATTTTACAGAAGTTACTCGAATCTGTCGCGACCGGCGATATTAGCCCGATCGCAGCTTTGGATAAATTAAAGCATTTTGACTTTGAACAAGTCGGCGATTTTGCCAAAATTGACCACCACCGCACTTTAAGAACGGGTTTTCCTGAAGTAATTTGGGGCCCAGGGAAAACGCCAGACCAAATTGTTGAGATTATCGAGGCGATGCGCGGGCGAAATTCTGCCGTGATGGCGACACGAATCGAATCGGAAGTTTTCGAGCAATTGCAACAAAAAATACCCGATTTGTGCTACTACCAAAAGGCTCGAATTTGTGCAATTTCTCCCAATTCCCCAACTCCGCAGCATCCGGGTACTGTGACTATTATCAGTGCGGGAACGGCGGATTTGCCTGTAGCGGAAGAGGCGGCAATTACTGCGGAACTTTGCGGTTTTCAGGTGCGACGTTTGTGGGATGTCGGAGTTGCCGGCATTCACCGCTTGCTGAGCAACCGGCACGTAATTGCCGATGCTGATGTGTTGATTGCAGTAGCGGGTATGGAAGGTGCTTTGGCGAGTGTGGTTGCGGGTTTGGCAGATTGTCCGGTGATTGCTGTGCCGACGAGTGTAGGTTATGGCGCGAGTTTTGGCGGGATTGCTCCTCTTTTAACTATGCTCAATTCTTGTGCGGCTGGTGTGGGTGTGGTGAATATTGATAATGGGTTTGGGGCGGCAATTTTAGCTTGTCAAATTCTCAGAACTGCTGGCAGAGTGGGGAGAATCGGAGAGGGGGAGAATCGGAGAGAGGGAGAATAGTTACAAACCCCCTCTCTCAGATAAGACTAAGGCAAACTGCCACAGGACGATCGATTTTTAGGGTGCATCTTGCACCATTCTCGCTTAACAGGCTTTCCGGCCTGTTCCACAAAGAGTGAGTTTTCTTGTGGGGAGTAGGGGTTGGGCAGGAGAGCCCGCCCGTAAAAAACCTAATTGAAAATGGTGCAACATCTCAGGTGCGTCAGACTCCGTTATTGAAATATTATTGAAGATTTCGGGTAGTAGAGCACCTTATATCAAACCCGTTAGCATGGGAATAGTAAATTCGAGTTGACAGTTCACTGTCAACAGTCAACAGTCAACATCATTCCGGTGGCACCGGAATGATATTACTATATATGTCAGTTGCGTCCAGGACTGCCAGACTCGGCGGTTGAAACCGCGTCTACACTTGCTTCTCGTCTCTGCAGAGGAGGACTAAAAAATACAGGAGGTATTATTAAAGCCGGGTTTGAGATTACTTGCTGCCTAGCCAAATCGGATAAGCAGAAGAATCCTCAGCTTTTAACTTTTGCGCCTGATAACTCTTGCTAGTCCAAGTAGCTACTGTTTGCAGGTTTTCTGTCAAACAACTTTCGCTGCCAAAAGCTTCAAATCCCAAAGTCCACCACGCGCTGCCGTTAATGTTCAACTGAGTAAGTTCCACGGTGCAACCTTGGGGAATTGGGGCTTCCACAGGCACAGACATCAGGGAACCAGGGGCAGAAACTTGATAAAGACGCTGCGCTCGCTTTTTCTTGACTGCCACCCACTTTCCTGTCGCTATAATATCCGCCGGTATCGGCGCCATCGTGTCCGCACAAACCCACTTCAGCCACTTTTCGGCTTTGCCTTCCCAGCGATTGGCGAACTGCATCGTCCCCAACTCTCCCTGACGCCACTTTACCTCCAAGGTTTTCCCACGTAGCTTCACTCCCAAGTAGTCGCAGCTTGGTATTAGTAAATATATGTCTTCCCGCTCTTCAGGAGGCGAAAGATACCCGCCGAGACTCTCGCTTCCAAACCATTGATTGATTGATTTTGGCAGTGCACCGCTATAAAACCACCGCATTTCCAGACTGGCCCGCATAAATTTTTCCTCCGTTCCACAATTTTCGTCAAACCCAGACTGGATTTGCCATACACCATCGACTTTTGTGCCTCTCCACTCTATCCTCCCCCCTCCGGGGCCCAGAGTCTACCCACAGTCATACCATTTTAGATTTTAGATTTTAGATTTTAGATTTGGAAAACACTGACTATATAAGGGTTTAGAGCTGGCCTACAGTTGGATTTTTTTTTAAATATGGTGTCAGAGCGAGGTCTTTAAAAAAAAATTCTCACAATCCTTTACATATCTTCACAAGTCTGTTACATTTAGTTACAGTACACTAAAAACCATTTAGGAAAAAAAACATGAGTAACCGAGGCTTAATGCTGGACGACCAAGGCAAAATGAACAATTTTGCGATCGAGCCGACAGTATACATCGATGACGAACCCCGCACCGGCTTTACCCCCTACGCCGAACGCTTAAACGGCCGCCTTGCCATGATTGGCTTT
This sequence comes from Microcoleus sp. AT3-A2, assembly GCF_036705685.1. Classification (NCBI taxonomy): domain Bacteria; kingdom Bacillati; phylum Cyanobacteriota; class Cyanophyceae; order Oscillatoriales; family Microcoleaceae; genus Microcoleus; species Microcoleus sp. AT3-A2. The sequence continues at coordinate 52,794 of NZ_JAUBVF010000031.1, read as the reverse complement.
GTTTCTCTCTTGGCTTTAGAAGTTTCGACCAAGCACGGGCTGATTAGCTGGCTGACTCAGCTTTAATGACTTTGTTAACAATTAAACTATATGGCTATGGATCGCGGGCGGTACACAAACAGCGATCCATGGCTTAACTATTTTTAGGGGCAAGGTTTGGTGAGACAATTAAAATTAAATATTTTTGTTTTACTCTACCCGTAAAAAGAATGCTCAAACGAATTGCGGCAATACTTCTGGTGGTTCTAAGCCTCACCTTGACCGGTTGTGTGTCTAAAGTCACCGGGCTCAAAAGCTACGTTGATACTGGCGACGGCTATCAATTTCTCTATCCTAACGGCTGGCTGCCGATCGCGGTTTCTAACGGGCCCGATGTGGTGTTCCGCGATTTGATTCAGCAAACTGAGAACGTCAGCGTGGTAATCAGTCCAGTCGCGAAGGACAAAACTCTGGCGGATTTGGGATCGCCGACGGATGTGGGATACAAGCTCAGCAAAAGTGCGATCGCCCCGGCTGATTCCGGCCGCGAAGCTGAATTAGTCAATGCAGAAGCTCGTGAATCGCGATCGAAAAACTATTACATTTTAGAATACGCCGTTAAGTTGCCAAACCAAGAACGGCACAACTTAGCGAGTGTAGCAGTCAGCCGCGGCAAACTTTTTACGCTTAACGTTTCCACTACCGAAGAACGCTGGCCCAAAGTAAAAGAAGCTTTTGAGAAAGTTGTTAAATCTTTCTCTGTTTATTAGGTTTAAAAAGTAATTGGGAATGGGGAATGGGGCATGGGCGTTGGGGATGGGGAATAGTTTCTTTTTGTTCCTTCTTCCTTCTTCCTTCTTCCTTCTTCCTTCTTCCTTGTTAACTTATTATGAAAATTCCAACTTTCGTATTAGCTTCAGCTTCTCCCGCGCGCCGCCGCCTGCTAGAAAATGCTGGCATTCAAGCTGTGATTTGCCCCAGCGACTTTGATGAAGGGCAAATACAAATGAAAGATGCCACTAATTTAGTGCAAGTTTTAGCAGAGGGAAAAGCTGAGGCTGTAGCTAAGTTTTTACTAGCTAATTCTCACCCCCAAATCTCCAATCCCAAATCTTGTTTGGTGTTGGGATGCGATTCAATTTTGCTCATAGATGGCGAAATTCACGGCAAACCCAAGGATGCGGAAGAAGCAATCTCGCGCTGGCACAAAATGCGCGGTAAGGTGGGCGAACTCTATACGGGTCATGCTTTAATTGATACTAGATTCGATGACTTTGATGAGGCCAGGTCGCGATCGGTCATTCGCTATCAAGTTACAAAAGTTCATTTTGCGGAAGTTACCTCGCGCCAAATTGCAGCTTACGTCGCTACCGGAGAGCCTCTTGCCTGTGCAGGCTGTTTTGCACTCGAAGGTAAAGGCGGCTTTTTTGTCGAAAAAATCGAAGGATGTCACACAAATGTGATCGGTTTGAGCTTACCTCTGCTGCGGCAAATGCTCACCGAAATGGGATATGATGTGGCGGATTTCTGGTCTTGAAATCCAGAATTGGGAAACGAATGGAATGGTTTGTAGCCAGGGCTTTAGATCCTCTCCTAGGACTCAAGTGCTTACTACAAACCTATGAGGATTACCCTAGAACGATCGCCTCATCCGATACAGATATAAACTGAAGTTGATCCGGCGAAACATCCTTCACCAAACCCAAGATATTGCCGGTGCTAGCTTCCCGAATCACCGCCGCCTTAGTATTTAAAATTCTAAAATCAGCAGTGCGAGGAATTCCCGGAGGAAAAGGGCCACTGCTGTCATAATCTCTGGCATCACCAATTGTTAAAAACCTTTCGCTCAAAACAATATCATTTCGCGTCAATCCAGACGCCAATCCAATTACATCACCTTCAGCCGGATTGTAATCGAGAATAAAATCTGCCGGCACTTCATCTACATCAAAATTGCCACTAGGAGGCGGTTGAATCGAACCAATTTCTCCCGAAGTGCCTCCCACTTCTGTGCGGAGGACAAACAAATCTGCGCCTTCACTTCCCCAAAGTCTATCAATTCCAGCATCACCGATTAGAGTATCGTTTCCACTCTCTCCTACTAAAGCATCATTCCCTTTACCGCCGCGAATAAAGTCATTGGCTGTACCTCCATAAACGTAGTCATCACCTTGATCTCCGCTGACAAAATCGCTGCCACATTCTCCATAAAGAATGTCAAAATCTTGGCCGCCGCGAATTGTATCGCTGCCACAACCTCCGATTAAAGTATCTGTGCCACTGTTACCGTTCATCAGTTCCGCACCACCGGAACCTCTGACAAAATCGTTACCCTCTAAAGCCCGCAAACCTCCGGGAGTATTCCGCAGAATTCCATTTGCTAATTGAACTGCGTCGTCATTGGGAGTTAAGTCAAAAAAGTTGGGGTCACTGGCTGGATTTGGCAATGGTCCTGTGAGTAATTTGGTGTTTGGGGGATCAGCAATAATAGGGTCTGAATTTTCAGCTAATGCTCTAATTTCTCCAAGATTTGTTCCTAACATCCTAATTTTCTCCTTTTTTGATTGACTTTGTTGACATTCTGATTTTAACAAAGATTCCAATTAATAAATCTGCGGGAATCTGGGGTTAAAAACAATCAAATTACTGTCAAACTTGTCGGAGGTCTTTATTCAACAAGCCTAGCTTATTGACACCTGTCTGCTCGTCCAAATCCGCAAATATTTTGAACTGTGCACCAATAATTCTGGGGATCGCGTACTCTATTACCCGTCAGCAGTCAGCGTGGGAAAACCCGGAGACTGCTAATTGTCATGAAACCTTGAGTTAAGTCAGGAATAATTAATATGCTAGACACTGCGATCGAATCTATTCAAGCCAGAGAAATCCTCGACTCCCGTGGGCGCCCCACCATTGAAGCTGAAGTTTACCTAGCCAACGGTGTTGTCGGGATCGCCCAAGTCCCCAGCGGTGCCTCTACAGGCTCTTTTGAAGCCCACGAACTTCGCGACGACGACAACAAACGTTATAACGGCAAAGGAGTCCTAAAAGCCGTCGCTAACGTCGAACACAAAATTGCTCCGGCTTTGGCTAATCTAGATGCGATCGACCAAGCGCTGGTAGACAAAACCATGATTGACTTGGACGGTTCCCCCAACAAATCCCACCTCGGCGCAAATGCCATTCTCGGAGTCTCCTTAGCCACAGCAAAGGCGGCCGCCGAGACTTTAGGACTCCCCCTTTACCGCTACTTGGGCGGGCCCTTGGCGAACGTTTTGCCCGTACCACTGATGAACGTGATCAACGGGGGCTCTCACGCTAACAATAATGTGGACATTCAAGAATTTATGATTGTCCCGGTGGGTGCGCCATCTTTTAAAGAAGCTTTACGCTGGGGTGCAGAGGTATTTGAATCCTTGAGTAAAGTCTTAAAAGCTGAGGGTTTGCTGACTGGTGTGGGTGATGAAGGCGGTTTTGCGCCTAATCTTAAATCCAATCAAGCAGCTTTGGATTTGTTGATTGCAGCTATTGAAAAAGCTGGCTACAAACCGGGTGAACAAGTTGCTTTAGCTTTGGATGTTGCTGCTAGCGAATTTTACAAAAATGGGCAGTACACTTACGACGGTGTGGCTCATTCGCCTGCCGAATTAATTGATTATTTGGATGGTTTGGCCAGTCAATATCCGATTGTTTCCATTGAAGATGGTTTGCATGAAGACGATTGGGAAAGTTGGGTAGCGCTGACGCAGAAAATGGGCAGCAAAGTTCAATTGGTTGGTGACGATTTGTTTGTTACTAATCGCACGCGGCTGCAAAAAGGAATTGATTTGAAAGCTAGCAATTCGATTTTGATTAAGCTGAATCAAATTGGTTCTTTGACAGAGACTTTGGATACGATCGACCTGGGCAAACGGAACAGCTATCGAGCCGTCATCAGCCACCGTTCCGGTGAAACTGAAGATACCACAATTGCCGATTTAGCGGTAGCGACTCGCGCCGGCCAAATCAAGACTGGTTCTTTGTGTCGCAGCGAACGAGTTGCCAAATACAACCGTTTATTGCGGATTGAAGACCAATTGGGCGATCGGGCAATTTATGCTGGGTCGATCGGTTACGGGCCTAAATAACACTTGGTAATCGAAAATTTTCGTTCCCAGGCTTTACCCCTTGGTGAGAACTTAACTCAAACCGATCGTCTCTCTTGTTGGTATCGAAGTCTAGATACCCCCTAACCCCCCTTAATAAGGGGGGGACAAGAAATCTTCTCAAAGTCCCCCTTATTAAGGGGGATTTAGGGGGATCTAGACTCGACTAAAAGCGACATTTATTCCACTTAAATCTGGATATTACCGATCCTCAATTAAGGATAGAAAGCCAATTGTGGCAAACCCAAAGTTTCTTCCCAACCCATCATCAAGTTCATGCACTGGATGCCTTGACCTGCTTGTCCCTTAATTAAATTGTCGATCGCCGATAGCACAATCACCCTGTCAGTACGCGGATCGACTTCCACACCGATATAACAAAGATTCGTGCCGCAAGCCCATTTTGTTTGCGGGTAAACTCCAGCCGGCAACACTTTTACCCAAGGACAATTGCGGTAAAAAGCACTGAAAATCGTGATTAAATCTTCCCGCACCAAACCCGGATCACGCAAAGTTGCGTACACAGTCGCCAGAATTCCGCGCACCATTGGAATTAGGTGAGGAGTAAACTGAACTTTAATATCGTGTCCGGCTAAATCGCTGCAAATTTGCTCGATTTCTGGCGTGTGGCGGTGGCGGCCAACGCCGTAAGCGCCCAGAGACCCCTCTGCTTCAGCCAACAAGAGATTAACTTCAGCTTTGCGGCCCCCTCCAGAAGCACCGGATTTGGCGTCGATAATTGCTGTTTCTGGCACAATGAGGCCTTGTTTGAGCAAAGGTGCCAGGGCTAATAAACTAGCCGTGACGTAGCAGCCGGCACAGCCTACTAACTGAGCGTCTTTAATTTGATCGCGATACAATTCTGGCAAACCGTAAACAGCCGTTGCAGCTAAAGCAGAGTCCGATCGCTCGCCTCCGTACCAAGCTTTGTAAGTTTCCAGATTTTCAAATCTGTAGTCAGCCGACAAATCCAAGACTTTGCAGCCTTTTTCGAGCAGCGTCGGTGCCATTTTACAAGCTAAACCGTTCGGCAGCGACAGAAACACAACTTCACATTTTGCCGCTATTTTGTCTAGGTCGATCGCCTCGACTGTCAAATCAATGCAGTTAGTCAGATGCGGGTAAAGGCTGGAATAAGGTTTTCCTGCACTGCTATCCCCGCCCAAATAAACTACTTCAGCCGCCGGGTGGTCCGCCAGCAGTCGCACAAGTTGCACGCCGCCGTACCCTGAAGCGCCGATAATTCCTACAGGCACACGTCCAACATCTCCCATTTTCCTTTATCCCCTCAGCCGTTGAAGTCAAAAACGCTTGAACTTTTGCTGCATTGTAGTACCAAACGCCAACTTTGGTGGCAAAGAATTGTGTTGTTTTGTTCTGGAGGTGCATTTTTGTTAATTTTCGGCTGTTTGACACCGCCCAAAACCGATACAAAGCCCCGACTCCTTTCCTGGAGAACCCAAAATTTTATACCAAAGTTCCATCTTCCAGATTCCAAGCTGCAAGTAAATCTAAAATCTAAAATCTAAAATCGACTGACCGATCGCCAAAACCCTAAAATTAACAAACTGATGTGCGATCGTGCTATAAAAAAACTTACCTTAACCCATCCACAAACCGGAGATTAACATTTTTCCCTCTTGCCTCTTGCCTCTTGCTTCCTGTATCCTGCCTCTTCCCTCTTCCCTCTTCCCTCTTCCTTCTTCCTACCTATGGGCATAGTCGTAGAAAACGTATCAAAACAGTTTGGCAGTTTCCAAGCACTCGATCGAGTCAGCTTAGAAATTGAATCGGGTTCCCTAGTCGCATTGCTTGGCCCGTCAGGTTCCGGCAAGTCTACACTGCTGCGACTGATTGCGGGTTTAGAAATGCCCGACTCCGGCAAAATCTGGCTGACAGGTCAAGATGCGACCAATACTAGCGTCCAAGACCGCAAAATTGGGTTCGTATTTCAGCACTACGCGCTATTCAAGCACATGACAGTCCGAAAAAACATCGCTTTCGGGCTGCAAATTCAGAAAACACCACCCGCGAAAGTCAAATCGCGGGTAGAAGAATTGTTGAATTTAGTGCAATTGGCAGGATTGGGCGATAGATACCCGTCGCAACTTTCAGGGGGCCAGCGGCAGCGGGTGGCCCTCGCCAGAGCCCTGGCTGTGGAACCGAAAGTGTTACTGCTAGACGAACCTTTCGGAGCTCTCGATGCCAAAGTTCGCAAAGATTTGCGTGCTTGGTTACGGCGACTGCACGACGAAGTACACGTTACCACAGTCTTTGTGACGCACGATCAAGAAGAAGCGATGGAAGTTGCCGATCGAATTACAGTAATGAATAAAGGTAAAATCGAACAAGTCGGCACACCCGCAGAAATTTACGACCATCCCGCTAGTGCTTTCGTAATGAGTTTTATCGGGCCAGTCAATGTATTGCCCAGCAGTTCAAGAATGTTTCAAGACAACGGCTTTGACTCAGCCAACCCAGAGATTTTCTTGCGCCCTCACGACGTAGTAATTGAAACTACAGAAAATAGTGCAACAGTGCCTGCAAGAATCAGTCGCTTGATTCATTTGGGATGGGAAATTCAGGTAGAATTAACCTTAGATGACGGTCAAGTAGTAAACGCTAATTTGACTAGAGAAAGATTCGATAGCTTGAACTTGCAACCCCAGCAAAGAGTGTTTGTAAAGCCGAAAGATGCCAAATCCTTTCCACTTTTTTATTCCATCTAAGACGAATTCTGAAAACTAAAGCTAAATTTAGATTGGATACGGATTTTTCAAGGATGTGGCGCGGTCCGGTGTTTCTACAAAAAAAATCTAGGGACACGGCACCGCGCCATGTCCCTAATCTTTTATACTGACTACTGTCCGCTGACTACTTCGCGCTGAGTTAGTCTTTAATTTTGTTGACAGCTTTTTTGACTTGTTGCTCAAAGGATGTAGCTTGTGTATTGGAAGGATTTTTCATTTTTTCAATGTCAGCGTCCCCCTGAACTTCGTTGGGTCCTTTGCTGGCTTTTTCTTGAGTTTCTTCCAAGGACATTGGTTTTTTGAGTACAGCTTCTTGAGATTCTTTTTCAATACCTAAAAGTTGGTCTTCACCTTTGGTGGGGCTGCTAGTAACTGCAAAAGCCGGGAAAGCATTAGAAACAAACATCAAAGCACAAAAACAAACAGCTATTAAAGTGCGAACTAAACGCTTGGCAGGAAAGTTAAAGCTGATAAAAGACATACACAATTTCTCCGTTTTTACAAATTTTAATTGCTGAGATTGTTAACAGGCTGAAGCTCACTCAAATTCTGCACAATCTTTAACTCAAGTTTGAGAAAAGCAACCGTTGCTCTCTTTCAAATTGAGCTAATATATAATATTTAGCTGAAAAAACTGGTATTTGAAATCCTTCTCAGGGAATATTTCTAGATGACTGGCGTTGATCGCCCCAAGAGATTTATGTAGAAGGCACTTGTGTAGAACAAAAAAATTCTCTATAAGTGCCTTCGGATGCGCCTCACCTAGCGGTATCAATGTCAGTAACTGGTTTGATCGTGGAGTGAGGGGGTTTATTTAGCCTGTTTGCAATGTGAGAGGGCGCTTGAGTGAACCCGCAGAGTGATTTGTTGAAAATGTTGCAAGATATGAGATGCCCCCGACTCTCGACTGACTAATGACTAATGACTAATGGCTGCTGCTGTCGCACGGGAACTTGACATTTTGCTAGATAAGTTTTAATTTCTCCTACACTGAGTTGCCCGTAATGCAGCAGGGAAGCCAGCAGTGCAGCTTCTGCTTTGCCCTCAGTCACGGCTTCGTAGATGTGGTGACAGTTGCCGGCGCCGCCGGAAGCAATGACGGGAATTTCGACAATTTCAGCGATACTCCGGGTTAATGCCAAGTCGTAGCCGGCTTGAGTGCCATCAGAGTCCATGCTTGTCACGAGAATTTCCCCCGCGCCACGCTGTTCCGCTTCTTTTGCCCAGGCGATCGCATCTTTGCCGGTATTTTCTCGCCCTCCGCGCACGTACACGTCCCAACCAGGATTATCCGCATCTTGCCGTTTGCGGGCGTCGATCGCCACTACAATGCACTGATTACCAAATCGATCGCTCGCTTTGTCAATTAAACTCGGATCGCGCACCGCGGCCGAATTAATACTCACCTTATCAGCGCCCGCCCTCAACAAACTTTTAATGGTGTCTAACGATTGGATACCGCCGCCCACCGTCAAAGGGATAAATACTCGATCGGCCGTTCGGTACACCACATCGATCATAATATTCCGGTCTTCGTGAGTCGCCGTAATGTCCAGAAACACCAACTCGTCAGCACCCGCATCATTGTAAACCTGAGCCATTTCTACCGGATCGCCAGCATCCTGAAGATTAACAAAATTGACACCTTTGACCACGCGACCGGCTTTCACATCCAGACAAGGTAAAATTCTTTTCGACAACATACAATTCTCTTCCAATTTAACTTACTCGGCGGGAAGTCCCCCGCTATAACTCTACTCATCTTAGCGGTGGGATGAAAACCAGGGTTGTTTTTTGCCGTCCTGTTTGTGGTCTTCACTCTTAGCTGCAGAACGAGTTAAACAGGCAAGAAATAACCAATATCTCAGATATCACAATACGGTAACAATCAATTAAATTTATTTTAAAAGTTTGATAAATAACCATAAATGTCGCAACGATTGCCACAACAAAGCTGTCAAAATCGAGAGATATGAACTAAACCTATCCAGAGCATTCATCAACTTCTTTGAAGAACAGGTATCTTTCCAGAAGTTTGAGTTAACGCATGACCAGCAATCAATTCAGTAGCCACAAAAAGTACAAATTGTTAGTGAGAAATCCCTCCAGTTTCTAGGAAAGCTGGGGGGTATTTTTGCTATCAACCACAACTTATAAAAATCTAAACCGTAAGCAGCATAAACTATATCCCAAACATCAAGATTCCAATCATCGCCCTAAATCCCGTATAGTTCCATAGCTAACGAAAAGATGGCAAACGCTGGTGAGGAATTCTAGGAAAAACTCTCTCCCAAATTGGTGCCGGAAAACAAAATCATCGTTGTTGAAAATTTGGCAGTAAATAACCTAGTAAAAAAATCCATGCCTAGCTAAAGTAATTAGCGATGACGGATGGTCAAATTTGACCATACAAGTGAAAGACAAAGCTGCAATAGAGGTAAAAATTACCTCGAAATTGGTCGGTTTTTCGCACCATCGAGTAAGAGTTGCCACGTAAGTCTGAATCAGGTGGCTAGCCTTCCGTGGGAAGTGCGTAGCTGGACTTGTTCCAATTGCAAAACTAAGCACGATAGAGTTGTGAATTCTGCTATCATTATTGGCGATGAAGGGCTTGGATTATTAGCGTTAGGAACTAGCACTACTGCCGATGGACGGAATGTAAGTCTGATGGTTGCAAGGAAATCTTCGATAGGAGGGGCTGTTCCGGTTGAAATTGGCAGCCTACACCATAGGGAGTAGTGTACAGAACTCTGGATCTGCATAGCAGCCCACACCCCCTACCCCCCGCCTAGCTCTACCGTGTACAGACAAGTTGATCGCTGACCCATATTGTAGAAACCCTGTTTCCTAGAATCTTGATTTCTCGTTTTGCCGAATCAATAACTTAAAATTCATGAAAATAAGCTTCCTTTCTGAGATTCATGCGAAACTTGGGTTTCAGGAATCGTATTGAAAGATTTCGGATTTGTGTGTACACCCTAGCCCCCTAGCCAGAGAGCCATTTTCCCACTTTTTTCTGGGCCATCAAAATAAATAAAAGTTGTCTCCCGTCCGGGGCAGGCAGTATGATCAGGTACAATCTTGGTAGACAGTCTGTTTTTACTGCCTGCTTTGGTAGAGCGAATCATAAATACCTTCGCTAGCTCGATCGAATTTATGGTTCACAAATCCTGCAGGGGCTAGGTGCATCGACGATGGACTAAAAAATCTAAAATCTGAAGTCTAAAATCTCAAATCGGTTAATTTTGTGTCGTTTCTAGGACTGTTGTGACGAGTGCAACCCAATCCACATATGGTACTTCGCACAGAAGGCGGCAATCGCTACTTGCCGCTCTCCGGCAGCAATTGCTGGACAGTAGGGCGGAGCGATGACAATAATTTTGTACTGACAGATCGCTGGATTTCCCGTAATCACGCGATGTTACAGCAAATGGAGACAGGAGAGTTCTACCTGATCGACTTGGGCAGCCGCAATGGTTCCTTTGTCAACGGGCGGCGGGTCAGTATTCCTGTCACTCTCCGAAATGGCGATCGGATTATTTTCGGTCAAACCGAATTGGACTTCTACAACCCAACCGCCGGCCACCGGCACGATCCACCAATACACGAGACAGACTCTGAAGATTTTACGGCGACTTTGACGGTGCGTAGCCTGATTAGCGTCATGGTAATGGACATCCGAGACTTTACAGTTTTGACTAGGCAGCTAGACGAAACCCTCCTCTCGGAAGTTATCGGCAATTGGTTCCGCAAAGCAGGACAGATCATTCGTGAACACGGCAGTTGGGTGGACAAATACATTGGTGATGCCATCATGGCAGTCTGGTTCCACAAAACCAGCGATGTCAGCAGCGAGGAAATGATGCGGATTTGCCAAGCTTTGAGCGAACTGCACAAAGCAACAGACGAACTCAGCAGCCGTTACCCCCTTCCTTTTCCTTTGCGAGTCGGGGCCGGAATCAATACCGGTTATGCAATGGTGGGAAATTCTGGCAGCAGCGATCGATCGGACTATACCGCCTTGGGAGATACTGTAAACGCAGCATTTCGCCTGGAATCTTGCACCAAGCAACTCGGCAAGGATATCGCTGTGGGAGAAACTACCTACAAATACTTGACGCAATTGGGGGCGCAGGGCGCTTTCGAGCAGCACACCGTTGCTTTGAAGGGTTACGAGAATCCCAGCGTGGCTTACGGCGGTACCTATGCTGACTTGAACGCTTTTCTCAAAACGAAAGGAAAAAGTTCTTGATAGCGAGAAAATTGGGGGCGGGGCAAAAATTAACCCTTTAAAAGGGCAGTCCGAGTTTTTAATTGGGAGTGCCTTTGATCAACTTGCCTGCGATGCTTAAAAGTCGGCTAATGTCATATATTGTCCGCCTTGTCAATACCCAAATGTAAAGTTTATAACAGCCCTCTACTTATTGCGGATTTATCTGAAAAACTGCATAAGCAAAATGGTAGTCTCTACATAAATGCTGTGTATGAAATTGGGAGACAAAACTTCATGAAACGATTGGGTCGTCTATTGGCAGTATTGGGCTTAGTGCTGGGCTGCTTTGCATGGGCTGGAGACCAAAGCGCGATCGCGGCGTCATTAAGCCGTATCGTCTTGCCATCATCCTCGCTCCTAGCTGTTGAAGCTCCGGCTAGAACCAATCGCGCCGATGAGAAGCTTGCCACAGAATACGGCAAAAAACTTGATTTGAACAACAGCGCCGTCCGGGACTTTCGCCAATATCGAGGGTTGTATCCCACTTTAGCTGGACTAATTATTAAGAACGCTCCTTACGAAAAAGTTGAGGACGTACTCAACATTTCAGGTTTGACGGAAGCTCAGAAAAAAGTGCTGCAAGCTAACTTGGACAAATTCACCATAACTGATGTCGAATCAGTCTTTATTGAAGGAGATACCAGGTTGAATAACGGTCTCTACGACTAGGTAGCAGCGGGCCTCATTTGAAGGCAGAAGTCATTGGGCAGAAGGCATTCGGCAGAAAGAAAAGATTTTTTCTCTTAGGCTGATGACTTCTGCCTTTAATTTATCAAGACTTACTTTCAACCACCATTCGGCAAAAGCCGACCAAAATTCGCTAGATTGAAATCAGCGGGTTCCCCTGATTCATCTAAAATCTAAAATCTAAAATCTAAAATCCGTTGACTGACATTAGTTCAAGTCCCCAGATTCATCTGTAGACTCAATTCTAAAATCTAAAATCTAAAATCTAAAATCTAAAATAGACTGGCGGCAGACTTATGACTGACAAATTTGACGTATTGGTAATAGGTGCTGGCGCGGCGGGTTTGTACACAGCACTTTGCCTGCCAGAGCATTTGCACGTGGGCTTGATCAATAAAAATACCCTGCCTGTTTCTGCCAGCGATTGGGCTCAAGGAGGAATTGCGGCGGCGATCGCCCCTGAAGATTCCGCAGCGCTGCACGTTCAGGATACACTGGCTGCAGGAGCCGGTCTTTGCGATTTGGAGGCGGTGAAATTTTTAGTCGAGGAAGCTGGTGCTTGCATTGACTCCCTCGTGAAAATGGGCGTTGCATTCGATCGCACCGGCCCAGATTTAGCCCTCACCCTAGAAGCCGCCCACTCCCGCCGCCGAGTTCTCCACGCCGCCGACACTACGGGCAAAGCCGTCATCAGTACGCTGACAGCAAAAGTATTAAGTCGCAAAAACATTCAACTCGTATCCCCTGCCTTTGCTTTGAGTCTGTGGCTAGACAAAACCGGGCGCTGTCAGGGGATTAGCTCGATTTGTGGCTCACAAGTCAAGTGGCTGCAGGCCAAAGCCGTGGTGCTGGCGACAGGCGGCGGCGGACAGGTTTTTGCTCAAACAACCAATCCGTCGGTAAGTACCGGGGACGGGGTAGCAATTGCGTGGCGAGCCGGGGCGCTGCTGCGAGATTTAGAATTTGTGCAGTTTCACCCGACGGCACTGAGCAAAGTGGGCGCGCCTCGGTTTCTCATTAGCGAAGCGGTGCGGGGAGAAGGAGCTCATTTGGTTGACAGTAAGGGATATCGCTTTGCCTTTGACTCTCACCCCAGCGGGGAACTCGCCCCTAGGGATGTTGTCAGCCGCGCTATTTTCCGCCACTTGCAGAAGACGGGGGAACCTCATGTTTGGCTGGATTTGCGCCCGATTGCGGTCGATCGACTGCGCTACAGGTTTCCGAATATTATTCAAGTGTGCGCTGATTGGGGAATTGATATTTTTTCCGAACCGGTGCCGGTGACGCCTGCGGCCCATTACTGGATGGGAGGGATTGTGGCTGACAAGTTTAACCAAACTTCGATTCCGGGTTTGTACGCGGTGGGAGAAACTGCCAGCACGGGGGTACACGGCGCTAATCGGTTGGCGAGCAATTCGCTGCTGGAATGTCTGGTTTTTGGGGCGCAGATGGGACTTTTGCAGCTAGAAGGTGGAAGGCCCGAGGCATTCGCCGATCACGAATCTTCAGGGGAAATCTTGGAAAAATCGATTTCTGAAAAGGACATTGAGGCGATCGAAAAGTTGCGGGTCGAATTGCCGAATTTGGTGTGGCAGAGTGCGGGAATTTGCCGGGGACAACGCGATTTGGAAAGTGCGATCGTCCAACTTGAGATTTGGCGGCAAGAATTTGCTTCGTTGCCTTTGAGTCAAACGCTTGATAATTTACGACCCGGACAAATTATTGATTTTTCGCCTGCTGAGGCGGAGAATAGCTCAATTTTGCGAAATTGGGGAGAAGTTGGCAATTTATTGGATATCGGCTATTTAATTGTCAAAAGTGCTGCGTTTCGCACTGAAAGTCGCGGCGGTCATTACCGAGTGGACTATCCCCTCACCGACCCGGATTGGTGCAGCCATACTTTAATTAACCAATCCAATTGGTACAAATCTCCGCGAATAGAAGATTGAAAATTTATTGAAAATTTGGGGTCAGCGCGTTCCCGTACCGTCACTTTTGGGGTTCCCGTTCGGGTCTGGTTCGTATTGTTGGGGATTTCCCAACCTAGAGGTTGGTGCAAGTGTCCAAACTCTGGGAGTCGATCGCGTCGCGATCTTGCCCACGCTACGGGCTTTTGTGAAATTGCTAGTTGAGTTGCTGGCAAGTTGAGCCGCATTTGCGGTGCCGACTATATTCACTTGCAGGCAGGCTGCCAGGGTTGCCGTTGTTGTGAGCTGAATCAAAGTACGCATAGTATTCACAGGCTTATTCAAATCATCGCAATAGATCCACGTCTGTACCACCTATTATATCTGTCAATTTCCGTATTTCCACTGATATCTTTACATTTACTTTAATTAACTTTCCTAAGTTTACATAAACTTTTTACATTAAGGCTTTTTGGCGATTTAAATTTGGTTTCAGGTTGTGATTTATTTTAATATTTTGTAACATTTAGATCAGACGGCAAGTTGGTCTCATAAGTTTCATCTTTGGCTAAATCTATCTAATGACAGATGACGGATTAGAGGATTTTAAACTATGTGATTTTAGATTTGAGATTTCACTACTTTGGACATTTTTTTGATCGGTTTCAAAAAGCTTAGAAGGCTTACAGTTTAAGGATCGAGCTATTTTTTAAAGTTAGCTGCACAGGGGACGCCTGAAATAATATCTCCCTCACGGCCCAATTAGGGTTTGAGGTCTAAAATTTACTCAAAGTTTGTCTGAAGTAATTGAAATTTTAGATAAAAAAATTGAATAATTATAAATGACTTATCAATATCGAGGTGGGGACTTTACCTACAGTTGCATTATATTTTTAACTTGTCTTGATTAATAAAAGTGATATTGATTTTTCCCGCGTTCCTTAGCACGATACATCGCAACATCGGCATTCTTAACTAAAATCTCTGGCTCCTGACCGTCAATGGGATATAAACTAATGCCAATACTTGTAGTTACAGAAACTGTATGTTCTTCTAAAATAAAAGGCTGCATGATGGCGTCGCAAATTTTTTCCGCTACTTTCGCAGCTTCCTCGTGACCGGGAATTGCGGGCAAAATGACTGTGAACTCGTCCCCGCCCAACCGCGAGATAGTATCGCTGCCGCGCAAGCATTTTTTGAGCCGACTGGCAACTGTTTTTAAGAGTAAATCGCCCACATTGTGTCCGAGAGTATCGTTGATTGACTTAAATCCATCTAAATCTAAAAACAGTAAAGCTACCAATTCTTGAGTGCTGGAGGCTATTTCTAGAGACCGATGTAAGCATTCGTAGAACATTTGGCGGTTGGGCAAACCGGTAAGAGCATCGTGATAAGCTTGGTGGCTGAGCTCAGCATTTTTTTGTTCTAGGGCATTTGCCCGAAGTTGGCGCTCGGTAATGTCTCTGATTGCTCCGACTAAAAATAGGTTGCCGGCAGCATCTTGATGCAGGGATCTTTTAGTCGCAATCAGATGCGTAATTCCGTGAGCATCAGTAAAATATTCTTCATTTTCTCGCGGCTGGTGAGTTTGAAATACTAATTCGTTTTGCTGCCAAAATATCTCGGCTTCGGCTTGGGGAAATAAATCGTAATCGGTTCGGCAAGTTAAAATTTCTAAAGGATAGCCAATAAACCGACAATAGGCCTGATTCAAAACTATGCAGCGGTGATTTCGATCTTTGACAAAAATGGGGTCGGGAATTGTATCGATTAGCGATTGTAAAAATTCTTTAGACCGTTTTAATTCTTCTTGCAAGTGAGCCAGATAACCGACAACAGCAGCACCCGAACCCACAAGACTGAGGATTGGAGGAATTAAGGGTAGCCACCAACCTGCTAAGAATGCTAAGTATAAAGTGGCACTCAGACCTAGACAGATACTTAATAAACAATAAGCCGATCGACCAAGCGATCGCAAATTCCAACTCACATTTGCTCCCGCCCAAGACCACAGTAAAATCCACAGCAACTCCGCAGCCTCTGGCCAGACATTGATACCCCCGCGCCCGTCGAGGGCTGCACTCAAAATTTGGCTCAAGAAATGAGCCTGAAGCTCGACTCCCGGTATTTGCTGGGGAGGACCAAACCAACCTGAACTGTAAGCATTTTGGTAAAAGTCTCTGAGGCTGGGGGCATTTGAGCCGATCAAGACAACGCGCGATCGTACAAAATCAGCAGGTACTTTGCCAGAAAGCACATCGCCCATCGATGCAGTGCGAAAACTGCCTCGCGGGCCGCGCAGGTTGGTCAAAATTTGATAGCCACGGCTGTCCGATCGAACGTAAGCACCGTCATTCGGTTGAAAAGGCCGAAAAACCCCCTTGCCTAACTGCAAGTATTTAGGATTGACTCTTGCTCGTTGAGGGGAAATGCCTTCGCTTTTGAGGTAAAGCAAAGCCAGTCTGAGTGCGAAACTTTGATGAGTTTTGCCGTCTCCGGGCCAAGCGTAGAGCAAAGTTCGCCGCACTTTTGAGTCAGCGTCGATAACAACGTTGTTGAAACCGATTCGATCAAGCTTGTCAAGTACCGGAGGCGGGCGAACTCCGAAGCGGGTTTCGTCTGGCATCAACTCAATGCCGATTAAGTTGGGAATAGTTTTAAAAGTTTTGAGCAATTCGGCGTTACCCGGTTGAGTTGGCAAATCTCGGTAAACGTCGAGGCCGATCGCCCGCGGCTTGCCAGTGTGCAATTTTTGCAGCAATTGGGCCAATACAGCATCCGAAATTGGGTAGCCGTATTTTTGCAAGTCAGCTTCCTTAATTTCTACAATGACGATGCGCGAGTCAATGGGTTCGGCCGGCCGCCAGCGCACAAATTGGTCGAAAGCAGCCCATTCCCATACCTGAAAACATCCGAACCAGCGCATGACAATGACCGTACTAGCAACGGCACTCGCAGTAATCAATACTCGGCGTTCTCGATCGACCCATTTTTTGATAGTTTTTAGCATATTTTGGGGATTTTGGTCTCGCCCTTTGAGCATCTAAACTACTACTACGTATAGGTTTTACATCTCCGGGGCGAGTCGATTTTAGATTTTAGATTTTAGATTTTAGATTATCCAATTTTTTGGTTTTTTGGTGCGGGCGAGTCGATTTTAGATTTTAGATTTTAGATTATCCAATTTTTTGGTTTTTCGGTGCGATCGGGCTGCAAAAGCAGAAACCGGGTTTCGCAACCAAAATATGTCATTTCAACAATCATTCTGGAAGCAGAAACCCGGTTTCTTGCATTTTTATGTAAAAGTTTTAGTAGTTATTCGCAGATCTAAATAGTAGAGGCCCACAACTTGTTTTATTTTTTTTCGTTCTCACTAATTTTTATTATTTTTTTATTGATTATAGATGCAAGATTTTAGATTGATTTCGCAGCACGAGCTAAGGATAAAATAAGTTAAAAACTAGGATATTTCCTGCCCATCAATCTAAAATCTGTCATCTATAATCTCCAACTTTCCTGTCAGTTTTGAAAGTTGCGGGGGCCGGTGTAACCCGATAAATCAGCGAGTTTATCCAAAGATTGTGTCCCCGCATAAAACTGACCATTAATCTCCCAAGTCGGGAAACCTTTAATATTAGCCGCAGCAGCTTGGCAAATCTCAGCGCGGGAATTTTGGCCTTTGGGATCGCATTCAAAATAATCAATTATTTTGGCTGCTTCTTTGCCGAACAGCATTTTTTGGTCGTGGCAGTGGGGACACCAGTAAGCGCCGTACTCTTTAGCGCCGATTTGTCGGAGGTGGCGGGCCAAAGCAATTTGGGCAGGACCGGAGGTTGTAGTGACGGCAGGGGGTACAAGTCCGGGGGTAGAGACAATAGGAGGAGGTGAGTTGACGCTGTTATAAAGTCCCAAGGCGCCGATCGAACTCACCATTGCCACCAAAATGCCTGTAAACACCAACTGTCCGATATCTTCCCACTCGCGCCCGACTAGCACCAGCACAAACAGCGACAGCGCAAATAAGGCGGAAGTGATGCAGTAAATGCACAGTTCCTGAATTTCAAAAGCCATCAAATACATCAAATAGCTGCTGAAAATTACCATCGCAGCGGTGATGATAAATAGCGCTTGCCAAGTTTTGTTTTCTAGTTGAGAGTGCAGTCCTTTATTGGTGGCGGGATTGACGGCTTTGGGGGCCAATGCCAGGACTGCTATGCTCAGGTAAGCCAGACAGCCTAACAAACTTAAAGGCACTGTGCCAAAGACTGTAGCGTAGGGACTGTTGAGAACTTTGTCGCAGCCGCTGGTGGGACAAATGACCGAGCCAGTCGTGAATTTAGCGATCGTGAGATAGGCCGTTTCTACGACGCCTATGGCTGCGATCGCTGCCATCACAGTCCGAGACCAGCGATGAATCCAAGGGGTTGAACGTCGGCGAATCATTTTTTGATTTGGTAATTTGGGAATTGGGAATTGGGAATTGTTGACTGTTGACTGTTGACTGTTGACTGTTGACTGATAACTGATAACTACTGACTGATGACTGATAACTGATGACTACTGACTACTGCCAACTGCCAACTGACTACTGCCAACAGTCAACAGTCAACAATTCCTATTTTACTTTTTACTTGTGACTTTGCCCGGTTGCGGTGTTGGCTCTCTTGAGCCATTAGCATCTCTATTTTCCTGTTCGCGCTCTTTCTGGGACAAGCTGCGGCGGGCGGCTTCTACAAACTGACTGACGCGGATCGGATCTATAGGCTGCTCGATGCGGCCGTTTCGTTTCAGGGAACTCGATACGATTACGCCGTCAGCGGCCTGCATGAGGGTGGAAATGTTTTCCCACGAGGCCCCGCTGCCGATGAAAACTGGAATTCCCGCTGCTGCTGCACTCGCGAGTTCTAAGTCTTCGAGATTGGGAGGGCTGCCAGTTGTCCAGCCGGAAAGGATTACGGCGTCGGCTAAAGCTCGCCCGATCGTCTCTTGGACGGCTGTGGTCAAATTAGGGCTGCCTAGGGGGCGCCCGTGCTTGACTAACACGTCTGCTAATATTTTGACATCGCTGCCCAATTCCCGGCGGTAGCGCAGTAGCTGGTGAGCTTGGCCTTCAATTAAGCCTTGGTCTGTAGCCATGATGCCGTTGAGGACGTTGACGCGGATGAATTGAGCTCCTGTGCAGGAGGCGATGGCGATCGCGCTGTGGGCGTCGTTTCGCAGCACGTTAACGCCGATCGGCAGCGTCACGAGATTTGTTAGCCTCTCAACTACCAGAGTCATGGCACTTACCACCGCCGGATCTACGCTGTCTTTAGCAAAAGGAGCGTCGAAAAAGTTCTCGACAATGATACCGTTTGCGCCACCAGAAGCCAGCGCTGTAGCCTCTTGCTCGGCTCTTCCGATAATAGCTTTGAGGTTCCCGCCCCAGCGGGGAGAAGTTGGCAAAGGCTGTAAATGTACCACACCGATTATGGGATTCGGCGTTTTGAATATTTGTTTTAAGTCCACGGATTTTCCTGAAACCACCAAGTTCACCAAAAAACGAGCGGGAAGCCCCTGACTTTACGCATGGGGAGGAAGGCGGCTGCGACGACCGTCGCCTTAAATCCCCTTTCGGGGTTGGAGAGGTCGGGTGGCCTCTCCGGTGAGGCATGGTTGCCTCAATCTCCCTTTCGGGGTAATGTGGTTGAGTCGAGGGAGGCTATTACGCCTCGCCCCTCTCAGTTAGATCTGTACGTGCGAGTTTCCCCGCATACAGCTCCCGATGTTCTTGGCTTGCGCCTTTGCTCATGTGGATATAATCGTGGCAGCTTTCGTGAACCGCTAGAAGGTTATTTATTTTCCAATTACTATGGCAGCCATCTACATGATGCAGATGTACCTTTTCATCGCCTAGCATTTTTAAGCCACATTTTCCACATTTATGGTTTTGCCGTTTTAAAGCTTTAGAGGTTTCGCCGTTATAGAGCTTGCTGTTACGCTCACTCCAGTAGGCTATATCTCCGTCGTAGGGTGATTTCTTCCCTTTGACATTGATGTGTTTGTTTTCGGAGTAAGGAACCGATGGAAAGGCTTTATCAAGCAGTTTCTTGCTCGTGTAGCGAGTTTGTTTGGATTCCTTGTTGAATACCTTGAAAGCTCTTGTTTCGATGTGGTATAGCGAGTTGCGCGACCCATCCATCTTGCAGTAGCGGTGGTAATTCCTCCAGCCTCTAACTACAGGGGCTAATTTCTCAGCCTTTGTGGTAGCACCATAATTCGAGTTGTTGACGATGTGTTTTACCTTCTGACGGAACGCCTGGAAGTTATCCACTGAAGGGATACATCTAAACTTACCGTTGCTTTGCACCTTAAAATGCCAGCCTAGGAAATCAAACCCATCTGTCGTAGCGGTTAGCTTGGTTTTCTTTTCACTGACTTTCATCCCCCTTTTTGCTAGAAACTGGCTTATTTGCTCAAGTATTGCTATTGCATCGTCTTTGGGCTTTAGAATGAATACCATATCATCCGCATAGCGCACGGACTGGTGGATGTCTTCTATACCATTGAGTGCAATGTTTGCTAGTAGGGGACTTACCACTCCCCCTTGCGGGGTTCCTTGTTCGGGGAATTCTGGATTGACTCCTGCTTTTAAGCATCGGAAGATTCCGAGCTTTATACCCGATGGGGCGATAAGTCGTTCCATTATTGATAAGTGGCTTATCCTATCGAAGCATTTTTCGATATCGAGTTCGATAACTCGTTTCTCTATTCCATTCACCCTGGAGTTCAGATTGTCAAACAGGTGCTTTTGCGCGTTGTGCGCTGAGCGTCCTGTCCTAAAACCGTAGCTTCTGGCATGGAACGTTGCTTCGTGCGCTGGTTCTAAGGCAAACTTGACGAGACATTGCCAAGCTCTATCTTCGATAGTAGGCACTTTTAATAGGCGGGTTGTCCCGTCCTTCTTTGGTATGGGTATTTCCCGTAGTTTCTGGTGTTTCCAGTCGCCACTTTTGGTTCTGAGGTTTTCGCTCAGCTCCAGTCTCTCCTCATGATTGAGTGAGGCTTTACCATCTATACCTGCCGTCTTTTTCCCAGCGTTTAATTGCGTTACTTGACGTATTGCCAGCATCCTGGCTGCGGTTGACTTGAGTATCAACCTCTGAAGGGACATAGCTTTGCGCTTGTCTCCAACCTGAATCGCTTTGAACACTCTTCTTTGAAGGCGGAATAAGTCCTTCTGAAATCGTTTCCAGGGGAGAATTTTCCAAGTTTCACTAGCATTACTGCTGTGTCTAAACATACTCTTCACCAATTTGTGTTTTCTGAACACCTCAGACCAGTTACGGTCTGTCCTACCCGGCTTAAGGGAGTTCCGACGCTCGTCTGTCCTACTTGGGATTCGACATTCCCTTGACCCTCAAACCGTTTTTCTTCGTTCCTTCGGTTAGATTGTTCGTTCCGTTAGGTGGAGCCAATTCAACCGCTGGTTCCCCTGAACTCTTGTCGCTACTAAGCGAATGTGCGACGGGGATATCTCCAGCGAAGTCGGGTGTTGGTGTTGTGTCCCGCTTTTCTCTAGGTTGCTTTTCTAGGCACTGTTTCACCGTGGGAACTCCCCATTAGCGCTAGTGTCATCTCACAACAGATGTCTAGTTGCGCCCTGTTCCCAGCTTCACCCCGGAAGAAACGAGCTTCCTCAGTGTGGGCAGATAGGGAGTCATCTATGAGTCTTAGAGGAGGGGCTTACACCCTCATCTGACCGAAAGTTCAACCTTCTCTTTTGGAGTTAGTTGGTAACGTTATGTACGGGTTGGATACCGTGATTCACGTTACAACGAATCGCACTCGCTTCGAGAATGTTTAGTGAGCTTGTTAGGCTGAAAGCACTGGTTTGACCCCATTAAGCCTGTTTAACTCTCAGCGATAGAGCGGAAAACTAGCGTCGCATTTTCCGGTATCGTGACTCAAAAAACGTAGGTCTGATCCTGTCTCTGGTAAGGTTTGGGCTTTCGGTTCAATCTCGCTCATAGAGCCGGACTGTCTTGAAAGCCCCCGCTTTTAAGCGTGGGGTTCCTTACTGACGGCTGACGGCGGATTTTGACGGTATATTCTAGAATTCTATATCCACGGGGGCGATTCAGTTGACTTAATCGGGTCGCCCAGTTGCTCAAACCCCGCAGCCATAACAGTTTAGATTTTAGATTTTAGATTTTACATAGGCGACCCGCTCACCTCACTTAAAGACGGATACTTGCTTCTAGGCAGGAGTCCTGGAAAGCAAAAAAGTTTATATTTTAGCGATATCTCCCAGATTCATCTGTGGAGTCAATGCTTTAATCTTTAATCTTTAATCTTTAATCTTTAATCTGCTGACTACAATCGGGGCTGAAAGCTTGACTGCAGTTGCATTCTTTTTTATACCTTGGTGTCGGCAGGGTTTATCCTTCTCTATCGAGGTTGACTGGTGGAAGTTGTTCTCATAATTTTGGCTGTCACCGCAGCATTGGGGGCGGCAATCGAAGTGCTCTTGCGGGTGCTGCTGGGTTTTGGTAATCCCTTGATTTATATTGCCGATGCCGAGTGCGGCTATTTGTTGGCGCCCAACCAGAAGGTGCGTCGCTTGGGCAACCGGATTGAGATTAACGAGTATTCGATGCGTAGCGGATCGATCGCCCCGATCGCCCCTCCAGAAACTCTGCGCCTCTTGCTGTTGGGAGATTCTGTCGCCAACGGCGGTTGGTGGACACATCAGACAGATACGATCTCGGAAATTATGGCTCGGAATTTGAGACTGCTAGTACAGAATCTGGCGAGCGATGCACAATTAGGTTCACAAGTCAACTATTTAAATTTTGAAGTTCTCAACGCCTCAGCGAATTCTTGGGGGCCGAGGAATCAACTTGCTTACGCCAAGCGGTTCGGTGTTTTTGGGGCAAAGGCTTTGGTTTTGCTGCTCAATACGGACGATTTGTTTGCATCGGCTCCCTGTTCTCTGGTTGTGGGCCGCGATCGATCTTACCCGGATCGCAAACCCCGATCGGCTACCCTAGAGTTATTGAGCCGCTACCTGCTACCTGCAGTGCCGACTCCCCAATTGGCAGCACCCGGAGCCACAAGCGGCGATGTAGTAGGCTGCAACTTAGAAGCTATTCGCCAAATCCAGAAAATAGCTGTATCCGCCAACGTCGAGTTTTTGCTAGCCGTCACGCCCAAGCGAGGCGAACTCGGCGGCCCGGGCCCTCGCGACTGGGAAGTCAATGCTAGAGCGCGTCTCGCCGAACTCGTAGAAACAGAGAAAATTACTTACATAGATTTTCTTCCCATTTTCAATTGTGCGGCCGAATTTCCAACTCTGTATCGAGACAGCATTCACCTCAGTCCTCAAGGAAATCAGCTAGTTAGCAAAACCATCAGTCGTCAAATAGCCGCTCTTTTTTGGCATAAATCGTGACTTCACCTAAAGACGGATACTTGCCCACGACTCCTGTTGTCGAGAGCAAAAAAGTTTAAACCTTAGTTCAAGCCCCCAGACTCATCTGCAGAGTCAATCGATTGCGCGATTTTAGATTTTAGATTTTAGATTTTAGAATTGAAGCATTGACCTCACGGATAAATTCGGGGGGCAAGTTTCATCGGATACAGGTTTTTTATTTCTGGGTCCTGAGTCTGCTTTCGGAATGAATCCGGGGGCTTGTATCCTGGATGCTTGATTGTCAATCTAAAGTCTAAAATTGTTCGACTGAGCGCAACTCGACGCACGCGCTCACCGAACTTCTCACGCCGAATTGTCCAATTTCAAATCGGCTGACATCGAATCCGGTTGCATGGGAACAGTTACCCTCTTCAACGAACAACAAACCCAAACTGTAAAAGCACCCGGAAACGACACGATTTGTCTCGATTTAGCTAACTTGCAAAGTAGACTCTAGCTCTTTCGGATACCAAGCTTGACCGTCGAGAGCCATTTGCTCAATCAAACTCGCAAGCCGCAGAGCTTTGAGAGCTTGTTCTCCTCCCACAGAAGGCTGATTTCCACCCCGCACGCAATTAATAAAATGCTCCAATTCTGCGTGGAGCGGTTCAATATTGCTAGTGTAAACTTTCTCGATCAATCCATCTTGACGGTAAAGCACCTGACCGTAATCGGTCACATAATTGGCGGTTGTTTGCCGATGAATCAAGATTTCGTTGTTGAGAAAATCTGCCTCTGTCAGAGAATTCTTGCAGTGAGCCACGATTGAACGAAGTTTGCGGTGCGTCACCTTACTGGCAGTCAGGGTGGCGACAATGCCGTTAGCAAAGTTCAACGTCGCTGTCACGTAGTCTAAATAACCTGAATCTGAGGCCCTGCTGCCGCTGGCGGTCAGCTTCACCACTTGGGAATCTGCCAATTCCAAGAGCAAGTCGATGTCGTGGATCATTAAATCCAATACTACCGATACGTCGTTGGCCCGCTGGGAATAGGGACTCATCCGGTGAGCTTCCAATGCCAGTAACTCTTCAGTTTTCAGCACTTTGCCGAGTTCCTGAAAAGCTGGATTGAAGCGCTCGATGTGACCCACTTGTAAAATCCGGTGGGCCTCAGCAGCCGCGTTGACCAAAGATTCGGCTTCGGCAATGCTAGCCGCGATCGGCTTTTCAATTAAAACGTGAACACCCGCTTGGAGACAAGACATCCCCACAGGGTGATGCAGGCGAGTTGGAACGGCGACGCAAACTGCATCTACGTGGGCGAGCAAATCTCGGTAGTCTTCAAAGAAACGAACCCGGTATTTGCTTGCTACATCTATTCCCCGCTCTACATTTATGTCTGCAACACCCACGAGTTCGATATCTTTTAGCAAGCTCAGAACTCGCGTGTGATGCTGGCCCATATTGCCAACCCCAATCACCCCAATGCGGAGGGGTTCAGGTTGACTTCGCTGGGCGAAAACGTTTGCGTATCCCAATGACATCCTATCTAGCACTCCTGGATTCTCCTCCACCACCACAGGAATCAAGCCCCTTGGCTTCCCTCAGCTACTCACAGCCATCCAGATAGTACCACAGTCAAACTATTTGTGAAGAATTTCTAAGTTCTGTTTTGGGATTATCGCGTCAGGCACTCTAGCAAAAGCTACTCATACACAAGGGCAGAATACAGGGGTAAAATGTCGGGAGATTGCGTATTGACAAAATTTATTAAATGTGTATATGCGGAGGACGATCGTCCTCCGCATCGCAACAACACAAACCCGTCGGAATATTTGGCGATTACGATCAAACATTTTTCTGGTTTCTGTTGAAAAGCAATAGTGAAAGTCATAAATTATACAAATATAAACGATGACTTATCCGTATTACTTCGGTTGTTTACATTCGGCAATCTTTGAATTCACAAAAATTTACCTTAAGAATGCGGATAATTACGGGCGATCGCTTTCTTCAATCGAATACACTTAAGTAAAATCTGATGAGGTAGACTATGAACCAGAAACAAAGACAGAGATTGGGAAGTGCGATCGCTAGCACAATTTTAAGTTATGCAGCGGTGTCATTAGCAGGAGTTGACCAAGTACAAGCTGCCGTCCTCACCTACAATTTTCAAGTGGAAGAGGGTGGAGGTAGTGGTTTTTTTAAGTTGAGTAATTCCTCGCTTACAGGAATAGGATCTGAAGGAATTGCAGTTGGTGAGGGAAGATTTAACACCTTTGCCACGGCCTCTGTCTCTAAAACTTACTATGATTTAGCAGGGGCTATAGCTTTATTTTTTCAAGGGGATTTTCGCGGACTGAGTGCAAGGGGAGGCGACGGAGAGATTAGAGAAATTGACCTTCCAGACGTACCAGGAGGGCCTTTTTACGTCAAATATGACAGCAGGGCATCTTGGTCTATGGCTACCAACGGGGCGACCAGTCCTGATAGGTGGACATCTTATTTCTCGGGATATCGTGAGACAATAATTAGCAACAGGGAGCGTCATTTGGCGATAGACGGACGTAGAATTATCAACGATGCCCCTGTTTCTTACACCCTAGTAGATACCGCACCCGAACCAGTTCCCGAACCTATAACATTTGCAGGTACAGCTTTAGCACTGGCAGGTTTAAGCTGGTTAAAACACAAGAAAAAAATGGCAGCTTAACGCGCGATCGCACCTCAACAATTAAGCAGTCAGAAGTCACTTTTCAGAAAATATTCGAGTTGCAAAATTTTGCTCTCGATTCGGAGACAGAGCTCTGGCTTTCAAAATCGCGGCTACCAAAAACGCATAGGACAAAACTCCCACCAACGCCAACAAAAGTACGCTGGCGGCTCCCGACGCATTCCACAAAGCGTGAAGTGCGGAAGCGCTGAAATAACCTACGCCCAAAATTTGCCAGCGCTTCCTGGGTTTAAGGGCGCTCAAACCGATAAAATATCCCAAATAGCCGCTGTAAGCCATGTGTCCGGCGGCGGAACCCAAAATGCGGGGAATTAGCAACTGCAATCCTACTAATTGTCCGGCGTCCGGCCCTGCTTGCAGGGTGACATTTTGGATGACATTGGGAACGTACTGTCCCAGAGTTTCTAACAGTGTAAAACCGACTGCTGAGGCACTTCCTAACAGAATTCCGTCTAAAGGTTCCCAAACGCCGATTCGATCGCGCCACGGATTTTTCAGCCAATTTCCCAGCAACATGGCTCCCAAAACGGGCAGGGCTTTCAGCAATTCTTCCATCAGACCCGCCCCGAAAAACATTGTGGTCAAAAAAGGCAAAAAACTGATTGTTTCGCCTTCGATTGGCAGGCGGCCGGGCAAAATTTCTCTAAATACGAATATAAATCCAATTAATAAGGGGCTGCTCAGAATCAGGGCTGTAGCTAAAGCCGAACCAAGCAATACCCACCAAGGCTTGTGTTTGCCGCATAGTTGATAGATAAAGTAGTAAGCCGCACCGGCGAGGTAAGCTGACAGCAGCAAGTTGAATGCGGCAGAATTTCCAACGGCGACAAACATCGACACGACAACAATAACTGTGGCGATACCTGGATATAAGTAAGCTTTTTGGCTTAATTGTTTGCCAGTGGAGGCGATCGGGAATAATTGAGTTAAAGTGAGAGCGTCTTTTTCGCTACCAGCAAAATTGCCCGTTTGTGGTGTTCTTAATCCGGGTTGATTTTGGTAAGGGGTTACGGGAGATTCAAATATAAATTCAGGGCCGTCAAGACCGAGACTGATGCGATCGCCTGTTTCTAAAGTTTGGCAGCCAGAGAGCTTTTTTCCGTTGATATAAGTTCCGTTAGCGCTGTTGAGGTCGCAAATTTCCCATCTCCTCAAAGTACCCTTGGTTAGGGGACGGATCATGGCGTGGCGACGAGAAACCATGCCGTGGGCGATCGACTCTAAAGTTATTTGACAATTGCGATCGCGTCCGATGACCAATTCCCCATCTTCAGAAAGTTGGTATTTGGATGCTGGGTTTCCCGCAGCCTCTTTGGCTGGCACTTGTCGCAGAAATCCGATTTCATTAGTCATGAGTTATGAGTCATTAGTCATTAGTCATTAGTCATTGGTCATGAGCTCGCGAGCTGTTAGCTGATGTTATTTTTGAGCAATCTTTATTCCACAGTTATTGGTTGTTAGCTGCTGACTAATTACTAATTACTAATTACTAATAACTGCTGACTAATGACTAATGACTAATAACTCTGCTTATAGATTTGCCCTGGCATCCTGAACGGCTGCATAGAAAAATATGCCAGTTAGCGGTACGCTCAGGGCGAGGATGATGCCCGTGACTAAATTGCCAAGCTGAGCTTCTCCCGAGGAGAGCTCAAAAATTGAGCCGACTGCCGCGATCGCAGTGATGCACGAAAGAGCTAATAGTAAACCACTTTTCGGAGTTCCTGCCATCATACTGATTTTACTGCCTTTGGCGAAAATTTCTGCTTGACTAATGCTTCATTCAGTGCCAGCTTGTTTTCAACTCTGTCTACAAACAGCACTCCGTTGAGGTGATCCATTTCGTGCTGAATGGCCCTCGACAGTAAGTCTGTTGCTATCAGGGTTTGTGGGCGGCCGTATTCGTCGCGGTAAGAGACTTCAATGACTTCTGGGCGTTTGACTTCTAAATAAACTCCCGGAATGCTCAAACACCCTTCTTGCAAGATGCAGATATCGCTGCTGCTACTTTTGATGGTGGGGTTGATCAAAACCATTGGGGGTGTGGCGGGGTTTTCCGGGTCGCAGTCGAGGACGATTACTTGTTTGTTGACTCCGACTTGGGGGGCAGCCAAACCTATGCCATCCGCACTGTACATGGTTTGCAGCATTTCTCGGACTAGCTGCCGAATTTCTGCATCGACGCTTTTGACGCGCTTGGCTGGCTGCCGCAGGACGCGATCGCCTAATGTGTGTATTGTTAGGGGCGGTTTTTCTAACTTTTTCTTTTCAATCAAAACCTGAGCCGTCATAAAACCTCGCGGGATGTTTGGAAACCCCCAACGAAAGCTGTTGGGGAATGGAATTGGAACCAATACTATTATTTCCAATATTAATCTAATTTTAAGTAGCCATGACTGGAAACACACCAAACCAACGGCCGGTTATTTCTCTGGGACTTTCACCTATTTTAGTGGCGGTAGAGCTTTTAGGTGCGATCGCGCTTTTGCTGGCTGTTTTGCTCATCGTCAAGTTTTGGGCCGTTTTGCCCGATCGAATTCCGATTCATTTCGGCTTGGGAGGGCTGGCTGATGCTTGGGGCGACAAGGTGACGATTTGGATCGGGCCGGCGGTGGCTGCCATTATTTTTGCGGTTTTAACTGCGGTATCGCGCTATCCCCACACTTTTAATTATCCGGTACGGATTACTTCTGAGAACGCTCGTCGGCAATATCTGTTGGGGCGAGGCCTTTTGGCTTCGCTGAAGGCGGAGATTTGCTGGCTGTTGGCGTTTGTGGTGCGGCAGCAAATTCTTGTCGCTTTGGGCAATGCTCAAAGGTTTAGTATCGAGTTACTTGTAGGGTTAGTTGTTTTGATTTTTTCGACGGTTGGCGTGTATTTGCTCAAGGCTTATTCTGCTCGCTAGATGTAGGGCAAAAAATTTACATATACCCAACAACCTCGTTCTTTGGTATTTTTTTACCGCCGTTAATAATACCTAACCTCTCAAAAATAAAGAAGATTCCTGGCAAGGAGGAATAAATTACTCAAATTTTTCTGAAGAGTTTAGTCCTCATTACAAACATTTTTGATAGCGAGTAATTGACTGGAGATGAGAGGAATCACAGGCGAGAGGTTTGTACTACGGTAAACGCCGATCGACTACCCCATCAGATATGTTTGCTGATTGTTCATCGGCAATACTCGCAACCGTCGATTTTTCAAATCAGGTTCTAAGCCTAGTTCTTCCATTGGAATTACCCCAACAAAACAGCAGAAACGCCTTCGGGTAATTCTAAACAATCAAATCTCCCTTCTCTCCCCTCTACAATAATTTGAGCGTCTGCAAAAATTCTACCTTTTTTGATGCCAGCCGATGTTTCTACATCTCTTTATCCTACTTGTTTTAAACCTAGTTGGCTAATAATAGGAGCGGGCAAGGAAAGCAGAGTTGCTCCGGTATCGACAACAACGTTATCGAGGGTGACAGAGCGAACTTCCTCAGCAGCAATGAATCCCCGTTCCGCCATAACTAGATCGATGCGATTCGTGACGGTGATTGTTGTAACAACTTGACCCTTTTGTTTTTCTTTCAGATTGGGGAGTACCAGAGCCATAGTATGTTCCCTCTTTGAGTGTAATTAGTGGAGATTTATATTGTAATATTATCTAGAATCCTGCTTGGTTAGTTAAAATCGTTTTATTGACCAGCCACAGTTAGAATTTGCCTCAACGCATGACACCCGAACCAAACTCTTCTCAACCCAATCGCCCTGAATCTAACGTGACTGTAGAAAGTCTCAACGGTGCGAGCCCTACTGCGCCACCAGAATCAGGGACAATCGTCACTACTGCTGAACCGAAAAAACCGGTACCGCCACCTCCAACTCGCAAGGTTTTATTGCCGGAGCAGCCGGAACAAACGACTGCTGAGAAGTCGGGGTCGGCGCTGACGCTGGGGTTGATCGCAGCGATGATTTTTGGGCTGGCCAATGACAACATTTGGCTGGGCTTAATTGGTGGCGTCGGTGCGATCGCCATATCGCTGCGGCTGATGTGGCCGAGTTGGGGCAAAATCTGGGCGCAGGTAATTCCGCCGACTTGGCGCACTTTGATAGTCGCCTGCTTCGGGCTTTTAGCTGGGATTGTTGGCTTGCTGATGCTCAGCGGTACTAATACTGAACCGGGAAGCCGCAACATCCAAATCAACTGGGACGCCATCGGGGCTCTCGGCGAGTTGATCGGCGCTTTGGGCCAAATTTTGATCGCAATTTTGGGCGTTTACGTGGCTTGGCGACAGTACGTGATCTCGAAAGATTTGACGATTCAGCAAAACAGAATTACGCAGCAGCAAACGATCGATGCTTATTTTCAAGGGGTTTCCGACTTAGCCCTTGACGAACAAGGGTTTTTGGAAGACTGGCCGCAGGAAAGGGCGATCGCAGAAGGGCGCACCGCTGCGATTATGAGCAGTGTAGATGCTGAAGGTAAAGCTAAAATTCTGCGGTTTTTGTCGCAGTCGAGATTGGTTACTCCTCTGAAGCGCGATCGGCTTTTAGGCCGCCCCATCCTTGACGGCGACGGCGGCTACGCTGAAGATAGAGATCACGGTATCCGGGTTATCGATCTCAATGTGATGTTAGCGGGTGCTGATTTGGCTGGCACCGATTTGCGGTGGACGGATTTGAGCGAAGCCAACCTCGTCCGCGCCAATCTCAGCAAGTGCGATTTAGTGAAAGCCAACCTCTCCCGCGCTGTCTTGTACGACGCCAATCTCGCTCGCGCCGACATGAGAGGAGCCGCATTATTCTACGGCTCGGCAGAAACTGCATCTCCCCGCAGCCGTACCGAATTTCCGAACTATCAAACGGGCGAACATACCGGCGCTGTGGTTGAACGCGCTGATTTCACCGCTGTCAAGCGGCTGTCGGATGAGCAGCGCTATTACTGCTGCGCTTGGTGCGGCTCGAAGTCGAGAGAGACTATTCCCGGCGGCTGCGAAGGGATTCCCAATAAACTCGGACGTTAAAATTAGCAGTACCGCTGTACCTACGTATATATTTGGCGATCGCTCGGCAGCGGACTACACTTTAATTTTAAATCTACAGTCTTGCGCTGTTTTAGGCATGACAAATACTGATTTAGGGTTAGAAGTAATTCCGCGCCTGGAGCGATCCAAAATCCGGGAATGGTTAATTTTTGTCGCTGCTATATGCTTCCTGATGGGACGGTAAATGGCACATATAAATCGCTAATTTAGGCGACAGCTATGCAGATGAGGGGCATCAGCATTCTGTGGCTTTTTATCCCCTGTTTCCTTGGCTGATGCGCGGCTTCACGACTTTGGGAATGCAAGTAAAATTAGGAGGGGTACTCATTAATAGTTGGACATTTTGGCGTGCATTTTTGCTGGTTGCAAGCTGTTAGTAAATTTGCCCTGATTTGGGGCAATGGCTATTTGTTGTGGTATTGGCGAAAATGGCTGATCATTACAGTCGTGTATTCCGGCATTTGCTCTTTAGCGCTACTGATAAACTCCAGTGTTATGCAATCGCTTCATCGCTACGCTTACGGCATTGTCTTACTCTGAGTGGAAGCCAGTTGAGTGTTGAGTAGTCAGCCTCGTTGAAAATATGTTGTTATGGCAGTATTGGCTACATTCCTGCTGTACATAGCTGTTAAATTTACTGCGTGTAGGTAGCTTAAGATAGTTATCCATATCTTTTGCACAAACTTAATTTACTCTATTTCCCAAGCTGCCTGAAAAAAGTCTCTTTCGCATAGCATAGCGTAGCGATAGGTTGCTTCTACTTCTGGCCCAGCCTCTGCGTAGCGATCGACCAAACTTTCCAGCCGTTTTGCTAAAATCTCAAAATCTGGGCTGCTATAGGTGGAAATCCAGTCGCTAAAGGCGTGTTCCGGTATATTAGGTTTAGCTAGCTGCTGTCCCAAAAAAGCATACAACCGCAAGCAAGGAGTCATGGCGGCTACTGTCAAACCTACACCACTCCCCCAGGCTGTCGCTAATAAAAAATCTGTGTAGCGGCGGGTAGCGATTCCCGGTTTTGCCTCTTGCAAGTTTACACCCCATTTTGCTGCATATCCTTGATGCAAACGAAGTTCTTCTAAAACACCGCTACCGAGATTGTGGAGGATTTCAAACCCCTCCCAGTCGGGTGCTTTTGCCGCAGCGATACTGTAAGCGCGAGCGAAGGCTCCCAGAAAAAATGCGTCTTGTGCAACGTAATATGCAAAACTATTTTGGGGCAGGCTGCCTTCAGCAATGCCTCTGACAAAGGGATGTTGCAGACAAGCTTCGCTTAAGTCTTGATTTGCTTGCCAAAGATAATTTGAATTTGTCATGCAATTTTGAATCTATGGGTTATGATAGTGATTTTTAGATACGACTCAACATCTATGATAACAGAGATTTTTACTTTGTTTGGGTCAGTTTTAGTTGACATTTGGTTTTTCGTACTTAAGAAACTTGATAAGTTTGGCTAATGCTCTTTTGTCGGATACTGTTGCCAGGTTCAAGGAGTGAGATTCCGTGCCAACTTTATAACTTGAATCCACCCATGTCTTGAAAAAAATAAATGGTTGATTTATTTAAACTAGCATTTGCAAACTCTATTTAATCACCTAAAATTCGATGGACTATACACCTAAGTATTCCTTGGTAATTCCCATATATAACGAAGAAGAAAATTTAGCGGAATTGTATCGGCGCATTAGTGCCGTGATGGATCGAATGGACGGCCTAGTAGAATTAATTTTAATCAATGATGGCAGTCGCGATCGCTCTCTAGAACTTTTGCGAGAATTGCACGAAAAAGACTCGCGAATTTGTTACCTCAGTTTGGCCCGCAATTTCGGTCATCAAATAGCTGTAACTGCTGGTTTAAACTTTTCTAGCGGTCAAGTTGTAGTCATCATGGACGGCGATTTGCAAGACCCACCAGAGCTAATTATAGATATGGTAGAACAGTGGCAGCAGGGCTATCAAGTTGTTTACGCTCAACGCACTCAACGCCGTCAAGAAGGTTGGTTTAAGCGGTTACCAGCTTATATGTATTATCGCATTTTGCGCCATCTTGCTGATGTTGATATTCCGATAGATACCGGAGATTTTTGTTTGATGGATAGGTGCGTGGTAGATGTACTTAACGCCATGCCAGAACGCAATCGTTACATTCGGGGACTGCGGGCTTGGATTGGTTTTAAACAAACGGCGGTTAAGTTTGAACGTGATCCGCGTTTTGCAGGCGAGGTTAAGTATACCTTCAGAAAATCTTTAAGTTTGGCGATGAATGGTTTAGTCTCTTTTTCAAAAGTTCCCCTCCGACTTTCGATTTATATGGGGTTATTTGCTGCATTTATATCTGTGTTAATGGCTTTTTTGATTTTGTATTGGCGGCTTTTTTATCCAAGTTCTGCCTTAACTGGTTTGACAATTGTGATGATGGCTGTTTTCTTTTTGGGTGCGGTGCAGTTGGTGAGTATTGGGATTTTGGGCCAGTATATAGGGCGTATTTACGAGGAGGTGAAGGGCCGCCCGCTTTATACGCTGGCAGAAGTGGCTGGTTTTGGCGATCGACACCGATCGCCAAAATAATTTTAGCAAACAACGGTTAACTCATCGTGCCTACATTATCTAATTTATGAGATAATTTAACATCATAAAATCTTCTCAAGGCTCATGTTTAAACTTTACGAATATTCCCCCTCTGGCAATTGCTATAAAGTTCGCTTGCTCTTAACTCAACTTAATATTCCCTTCGATCGCACAGAAATTGATATTCTCCAAGGAAAAAGCCGCACACCTGAATTTTTGGTCAAAAATCCCAATGGCCGCATTCCGGTGTTAGAAATCGAACCGGGTAAATTTCTGTTTGAATCGAATGCGATTATGTTTTACTTGAGCGAAGAAACTGAGTTTTTCCCCACGGATAAATTTGAACGGGATCAAGTCATGCAGTGGTTATTTTTTGAACAGTACAGTCACGAACCTTTTATTGCTACTTCTCGTTTTTGGTATTTGACAGGGAAAGCTGAAGAATATCAGGAAGCACTCCAACAAAAACAAGCACCGGGTTATGCTGCTTTGGGGGTGATGGAACAGCATTTAGCAGAAAATGAGTTTTTTGCGGGCGATCACTATACTATTGCTGACATCGGTTTATTTGCTTACACTCACGTTGCGGGCGAGGGCGGATTTGACTTAACCAGATTTCCAGCTATTCAAACTTGGATAAATCGAGTAAAAAATCAACCTCGATATATCAGCATTACACAATTAAATTAAATTTAAATGAGGCTAAATATACTATACGTCTAGAACATTACCGTCACATTTATCCGTAGCCTAAAGTAATAAGTGGTGCGCCTTAAATACTAAAATTTTACGGGGCTGTAAAACACTCGTTAAGCGTATTGCTCAGTGAAAACTAGCTCGAAGTTGAGTTGATCTGGCTGCTCTTCCTCTGTGTCGGCAATGGTTAGTTTCGACGCAAAGCAGTTGAGAATGATGCCTCGAATCAGCGATACTTCGCCTAAAGGCGATCGCCTTTATATTGTATTCATCCCGATGGTAGTGCGATTGTCTCGACTTTTGGGAGTTTACCGAGCGATCGAGTGCTTCAGCAGACATACTCTAAATCTGAGAGAGGTTTCGCCTTTCCTAATGGTAGTGCTGGCATTAATGACTATGGCACGGCGCTGTGGTTGGCGGGAATGTTGATGAGTACGATCGACTCTGATTACTTCCCGAAGACACCCCAAGGGCGGGTGCTTTGTTTTTTGCTGGCGTTGTGTGCGATCGTGCTATGTGGTTATTTGACAGCAACGCTAGCCACATTTTTTGTGAGTCAGGATGCTGAGAGCGATCGAACAGAAATAGCGGCTACACAATCAATTCAAGCTCTGGAAACAGAAATTACTGCACTGCCAACAGAGGTTCAAGCCTGCTTCACGAAAAGGTTTAGGCCTGTGAATTGCTGACCTTGGATTTGAGCATGAGGTCGATCGATCTCGATGCGATTGTAGAGAAACGATTATGTCTGTCCAATTATAGATAATATTCTAATCTAAACTCTTCCAAGCGAGAGAGGATATTTAAATTGTTTAATTTTACTATCAAAGGACAACATAAGAACTAACTAAAAATAATGACAACACTCATAAAAAATAAGTGGAATGATACTAATAAAGAGGTTAGCTATTCTCTCCCAAAAGCTTCAGCAATGCAAGTTCCCTCTAATTCTGGGATGCTGATGCTGGGGATTTACCGCGAAGTTCTTCCCAGAGTGCGTAAATATTTACAAGTCTGGCAGAAAGAAGCCGAACTAATTCCTAATTCGGAATTAAGGAAACAAGCTTTACTAAGCATAACAAATAAAACATTTCACTGTGAAGGCGGTTCTATTTATGGACTACTTGCTAAAGAAAAAATTGAGCCAACAATCCGCTTTATAGTTGCTTATCAAACAATTAGTGATTATTTAGATAACCTGTGCGATCGTAGCACTTCCCTAGATCCAGAAGATTTCCGTACTCTCCATCAAGCTTGCTTAGATGCTTTGACACCTGATGCTGAAAGCATTAATTACTACCAATTTCGTCAAGAACAAGACGATGGTGGCTATCTCATGAAACTCGTAAAAACTTGTCAAGATGTATTAAAAAAACTGCCATCCTATCAAGTAATTGCTCCCTGCTTACATGAGCTTGCTGATTATTATTGTAATTTACAAGTTCATAAACACGTCAAAGTTCAGGAGCGAGTTCCTCGCTTAAAAGCATGGTTTGAAGAACATCGCAACCAAATCCCTGAAATGAAGTGGTATGAATTTTCTGCTTGTACTGGCTCAACGTTAGGAATTTTTTGCCTGATCGCTTATGCAGGCGATCCCAATTTTTCTAAAGAACTAGCTATCAAGGTTAAAAACAGCTACTTTCCTTGGGTTCAAGGACTTCATATCCTACTTGACTATTTTATTGACCAAGAAGAAGACAGGATAGGTGGTGATTTAAATTTTTGTACTTACTACCAGAGCGAACAAGAAACAATAGAACGCTTTTTTTATTTCCTAAAAAATGCTGACAAAGCTGTTTATCTGTTACCGGAAAAACACTTTCATCGAATGATTAATCGAGCTTTACTAGGTGTTTACCTAGCAGATAAAAAAGTGAATCAACAGAGAGATGTCAGAAAAACTGCTGGAAAAATTCTTCGCTCCTGTGGTGGCTCATCACTCTTCTTTTTGTGGAATGCTATAATTATGGCTCGGCTTCGTTATCAACAAATATTTGTGTAAGTCAAATGTTTGTGTAAGTCATTGAAATCAATTCGTACTTTTTATTACATTGAGAGGAAAAAACTCATGGACAATACATTGTTCGATCGCACATTCCGCGACAGCGAAGGCCAAATTGTTATAGCTCAGATGCCAAATCTACCACTGAGTGTCGGGATTGTAGCTAGTTTATTAACGCTCATTGTTACAAGTGGTAAAATTAATTTAGGGTTGCAGATAGTAGGCTTTGGGTCTTTGTTTACTTGGGCTTGGCAAGAATTATTTCAAGGCGTTAATTACTTTCGTAGAGCATTAGGTCTGATTGGGCTTGTCGGTCTGATTGCATGGAAACTTCAATAATTAGGTAAGCATAAATCAAATCAATAAGGTATATAGCACTTCTCAGTAAAATGAGGTAGAGTGGGTAATTGGTAATTGGTAATTGCTAATCGCTCGTCTGCATACCTCACTTTTTTGAGAATCGCTATATATTTTTTTATTCTGTTGATTGGGTTGAGGCACGAAATCCTACCTACTAATAAAGAATTTTGCCGAAGTATTGGAAGCATCCAACAGACCCCAAAAGGAAACTCGTAATTTGTAATTCGATTCGTAATTCGTAATTCGTAATTCGTAATTCGTAAGCAGTAGTGCAAGCACTATGATGGGAATGCAGACAGTGAAAATTGAAAAAATTGGACAAACCTATGCTGAAAGGCTGATTTTAATTGTGCGATCGCTTGCTATGGGTTAAGCGTGTAACTATCTACCTTTGAGTAGGCCACTTCGGTCACGGAAAGGTCGATGATCGTAAGGGAACGAGTTGTCGAGCAAGGGTTGATTAAACCGATCGACACGATGCTGTATGTAGGGAAAAGGGCGCTAATCGCACCACTCCCATAAGACAGCTATTAGAAGAGGATAGACACATGAAAGTTCAGCTCAACACTGATGCCAACATCGAAGGCAACGAGGCGCTGTCTCAACAGGTCGAAGCCATAATTAACGACACCTTAGATCGCTTCAGTCAGCATATTACACGGGTGGAAGTTCACCTTAGCGATGAGAACAGCAGCGAGAAGTTTGGCGCTAATGATAAACGCTGTTTGATCGAAGTCCGTCTCGCTAACCATCAGCCAATCGCCGTCAGCGATCATGGCCAGATATTGCAGCAGTCCATCAGCGGTGCTGCCGAGAAAATGAAAAAGTTGCTAGACACTACTATCGGAAAGTTGCGCGCTCGCTAAGCGACTAATCTTGACCACATCTCTGAGGCCAACTCTGACCGTCAGGGAAGTTACTCTCCGAAATTTCTCAGGACAAATCAGAAAACAGCAGATGTCCCAGAAAAGACATTCAGCCTGTCCTACCGCTGATAAAAGCTTGAAAGAAACATTGAACAAAGGTACAAAATGAATTTATTAGCCCTTGATGAATTAACAACTTTAGCCAAACAATCAAACTCAACCTGTATTTCGATCTACACGCCAATGGAGCGTTTAGGAGCCGAAACCCAACAAAATCCAATTCGGTTCAAGAATCGGGTGCGGCAAGCCGAAGAACAATTGCTGGCGATGGGAATGAGTGAACAGGATGCCAAAGAGTTGCTGCAACCGATTCACGAGCTAGATACCTATGAATTCTGGCAGCATCAAAGCGATGGACTAGCAATTTTGCTATCTCCCAATCACTTCCGTTACTACTGTTTGCCGATCGCCTTCCCAGAATTAACGGTAGTTACTGATCGCTTTCATCTCAAACCATTGCTGCAACTGTTGTCTGGAGATGGGCAGTTTTATATTCTGGCACTAAGCCAAAATCAAGTTCGATTGTTTCAGGGAACTCGTTATCACGTCAACGAGGTTGAGTTGACTGATGTACCCACCAGCATTGCAGAAGCATTGCAGTATGACGATCCAGAAAAAAGCCTGCAGTTTCATACGGCCACCTCACAAGGCGGCAGTGGTGGCGATGGTTCTGCCATATTTCATGGACAGGGAGGCGGTAAAGATGACCACAACGATCGACTGCTGCGTTACTTCCGCAAAGTTAGCAACGGGCTAGAATCCTTCTTAAAAAACGAGCAAGCGCCGCTAATTTTGGCAGGGGTTGATTATCTCTTGCCAATTTATCAGCAGGCAAACACCTACGCTCACCTACTGCCCGACGGCATCACAGGCAATCCAGAAATGTTGAAACCGGAGGAACTGCATACAAGAGCGTGGCAGATTGTACAGCCTTATTTTGAGCAAGCAAAAGAAGCAACGATCGCCCGCTACCAGGAACTACAAGCCACCGAAAAAACTGCTAGTACGATCGAACAGGTTGTGCCGGCTGCCTATTTCCAGCGCGTTGAATCGTTGTTTGTTCCCGTTGGCGAGCAAGTTTGGGGGGTGTTCGATCCCGATGCGAATTCGGTTCAGATTCACGCTCAACATCAGGCAGGGGACGAAGATTTGCTGGATTTAGCAGCACTGCATACCCTCACCAATGGTGGTAATGTTTACGCCGTAGAGCCGGAAAATGTTCCTCAAGACAAGGCGATCGCAGCCGTTTTTCGCTACTGATGTCATACCCTCTTGTTGTGGCAAACACTGTCTTTAATGCTGGCTGGCGATCGGCTTGGTGACAGATTCTCTTGCTACAACGGTTCATGCTGAGGCTTGGGCGCAAACCCCTTTCCCACCGATAGCTTCTCCCACCATACAATCAGCAGAAAGCCTTTTTTGCTGATGTCCTTGTGTCATGACAACTGCTCTTTGGGCCCGGAGAACTGTCGCTGAGAAAAACTCCCCCTACAGGCTCTACAATTCGTCTCTTTAGGTAGAGGACAGGGGTGTGTATTTCAGTTAATACTGCGGATGAGGAACGGTGGAGAGGTTGACACGCTGTAATGGACAATCCAAAAATTAACACCAATCAGATGTGGGAACACCTGAACAATGCTCAACTCATTCGCTACCTGCTACTCTTGCGCTTGGCTGGGCGATCGTGCAGGTGTTGGCATATTTTGAAACGGTTCTGATTGTTTTTATTTTTGCAGCTATTCTCGCCTTTCTGCTGAATTACCCAGTCAAATTTGTATCTCGTTTCATCCCTCGTTGGGTAGCGGTTGTGCTGGTGTTTTTACTTGCCTTGTTAATTCTAGGTGGGTTAATGGCAACGTTAGGATTAGCTATCATTTCCCAAGCACAGCAGTTATTGCAACAGGCTCCTCAATTTTTAGAGTCGGCGATCGCACTGTTGGAAACACTCCAATCGTTTCTGCAAAAGCGCAATATTACGGTCGATTTCAGTACCTTTGAGACACAACTGCGCGAACAAGCCCTCGGCATCATTGGCAAGGGTTTTTCCACACTGCAAAATGTGTTATTAAACTTGCTAAATGTGATTGTGATTGCGGTGGTTGGCTTCTTTATGCTGCTAGATGGTAGACGACTATGGAATCTGATCGTGAGGTTGTTTCCAGCCAGCTTACGCGATGATTTGACCAGGGCAATCCAAAAGAATTTTCTCGGTTTATTTTGGGGTAGGTTGCTATTATCAATCTTCTTGGGCATCTCTACCTTTCTGGTGTTTATTTTGCTGGATATTCGCTATGCACTGGTCATGGCTGCACTCGCAGGCGCATTTGACCTGATTCCCGGTATTGGCGCAACGATTGGAATTAGCCTCATCTGCCTGATTATTCTGCCTCAAGGAATTCTGCTGAGTTTGAAAGTTTTAGTGGGTTGCATTCTCTTACAGCAGGTTGAAGAAAACTTACTCATGCCCCGTATTATGCAAGGCTCCATTAATATAAATCCAGTCATTATGTTCTTTGCGCTATTAGTGGGGGCGCGAGTCGCTGGAGTGGTCGGAGTTTTTCTGTCGCTCCCGATCGCGGGCGTGATAATCTGCCTCCTGGATATTGATGAAATGCGTGGGGAAAAGATAGAACAACCTTCTGGTTGATGTAGAAGCTAATTGGCTTGAGGTTTCGGTTAAGATATTTTGTTGTGAATCTCTGGGAGAGAAATTATGAAAGGTTTAAAGGGAAAAAACGCACTAATTACTGGAGCGAGTTCAGGCATAGGGCAGGCGATCGCGATTCGTCTTGCTCAAGAAGGTTGCAACATTGCTGTTAACTATCGCAAAAGCCTAGAAGAGGCAGAAGATACTGAAGAAATGGCGATGCAAAAAGCCTGTGGCCAGGCAGCAGAATGCGGCGTTGAAACGCTGCTGATTCAAGGTGATGTTTCTAAAGAAGAGGACATCGTGCAAATGGTGAATCAGGTTGTCGATCAGTTCGGTAATATCGATATCCTGATTAATAACGCTGGGATTCAAACAGAAAGCGCCTCACATGAACTTCCAACGGATGAATTCGATCGCGTGATTGCAGTCAATTTACGGGGCGCATATTTGTGTGCGCGGGAAACCATTAAGCATCTGTTAGAGCAGCAACGCCCTGGCGTGATTATCAATGTTTCGAGTGTGCATGAAATAATTCCTCGCCCGATGTATATCAGCTATTCCATCAGCAAAGGCGGCATGGGAAATCTGACTAAAACCCTAGCGTTGGAATATGCAAACCGAGGCATCCGTGTCAATGCTATTGCGCCCGGTGCAACGATTACACCGATTAATGAAAGCTGGACGGACGATCCAGAACAAAAGGCAGTAGTGGAAAGCCATATCCCAATGGGACGGGCAGGCACATCGGAGGAAATGGCAGCATCTGTTGCCTTTCTCGTATCAGATGAAGCAGCTTACATTACGGGACAAACGCTCTATATTGATGGTGGATTGACCCTCTATGCTGACTTTCGCGAATCTTGGTCTGCGTAAGTTTTGTTGGAGAAACTATTTGGAGGAAATAGGCGATCGCTGTCATTTTACTTAAAAAAGAATTTGTTTGGGCGATCGCTTTCTTTACTCACCGGACACTAGATCAAACCGCACTAAGGTGTCATGCAGATATGATTGAACGTGGCAGCCAGGAAGTCATTGCGGAGGAGTTAGACCGCCAAGATGTCAAGTAGTGGTATCTTGCTGCTGTGAAGGCGATCGAGCAGGTCTAACCTCTCACTTTAGAATAATTAAAGCAGGTATTCCTACTTTATAAACTTGGAATATGTGGTAGCTGGTGTGGGTTTGCCGTTGTTATTAAGTGTGCAACACGACCCAATTAATGCAATTTTGTCAAGTCCCGTTCGTTGGCATGATTAATATCAAATCCGGGCTTCATCGTCCTGCGTAAAATCGAGTCAACAGTCAACCACGGACGGTGCAACCGGAATTTATATAATTCATCTGCGTTAATCTGTGTTTATCTGCCTGTATCTGCGGTTTAAAAAAGATAATTTCTCTGGCCGCAGATGACAATGGATTGACACTGATTCACGCAGAGGTCGATAATAGAGATATAAAGAATTCCGATGCTAACAGATTGATTTGATATAATCCCGTCAGAACAAGTCTATTCACCTTGACATTAGAGAGTTAAAAGTATGTCCGATAAACCGAGCAAAAATGATACAGCATTAAATCCATTTCCGCTCAAAAATCTTGACGATTTGATTCATCCTTTTATTGTTCCACCAAAGCAGCAAATTATTGTGCCATCAGAGCCAGGAATTTCTCTAACAAAAGACTATGACCCAGCTTACAAAGCGAATCATCTAAAGAAGTCGAAAGCTAAAAGTCAATTAAAGGAAGGTATTAAAGCTTTAGCAGAATATCAAGATATTCTGTATGCCCAAAAAACCCATGCTGTACTAATCATTTTTCAAGCAATGGATGCGGCGGGTAAAGACAGTACGATCAAACACGTAATGTCAGGAATCAATCCCCAAGGATGTCAAGTGCATAGCTTCAAAGCGCCATCGACAGAAGAGTTAAATCATGACTATTTATGGCGTTGTTCCAAAGCCCTACCAGAACGAGGACGGATTGGAATTTTTAATCGCTCTTATTATGAAGAAATCTTGGTAACACGAGTCCATCCAGAAATCCTAGAGCAGCGACCAATTCCATCTA
Source organism: Microcoleus sp. AT3-A2 (assembly GCF_036705685.1). Classification (NCBI taxonomy): domain Bacteria; kingdom Bacillati; phylum Cyanobacteriota; class Cyanophyceae; order Oscillatoriales; family Microcoleaceae; genus Microcoleus; species Microcoleus sp. AT3-A2. The sequence continues at coordinate 10,631 of NZ_JAUBVF010000031.1, read as the reverse complement.
GTTTAATCGACAAGGATATTTGGGAGCGACGCTTTGAAGAAATCAACAACTTCGAGAAGCAATTAGTCAATAACGGGACGATCATCCTCAAATTTTTTCTCAATGTGTCTAAGGAAGAGCAGCGAAAACGTTTTTTAGAGCGGATAAATCGTCCTGAAAAGAACTGGAAATTCTCTGTTGATGATGCTAAAGAGCGTACTTTTTGGGATGACTACATAGCTGTCTATGAAGATATGTTTAATCACACCAGTACGGACTATGCTCCTTGGTACATTATCCCAGCCGATCGCAAATGGTTCACTCGTCTTGTAGTAGCTGGCATCATTTACACTCAGTTGAAGCAACTGAACCTTGAGTATCCCAGTGTCAGCGAAGAAAAGCGTCAAGAACTTTTGCAAGCAAAGCTAATTCTTGAGAGCGAGTAATTAAGGTAACGATGAAATCGGGTTAGCCATAATATCTCACTTTAGAACGATTAAAGCAGGTAAATCTAGACGAAAAGAAAGATATAAACAGCTCTTTTATCAATCCATAACTTCTTCTGACTCACTCTACAATTCAATTCTCGGCTTTTGTAACTTAGCAAAAATCCGCTTTGAGGAAATTTAGCATTAACAGTCTCTTATTTTGACCTATTACTTTAGTGTGAGGAATTTGCCAGGAAATCTCTACTTTCGTGGCTGGTGGATTGGATAACGGTGCAGAAATTACCTACAGCCGAAAGCCGAACTATATTAACATTAAGCAGTTTTTAGGCGGTTAGCGATCGCGATCGTAGGATTTACTCTAGTGCTGGCGATCGCGCAAGAATAGGCGCTTTTGTGCTCGTTTTCGTGCATTGATTTGGGTACGCAATCGCATGATCCACAAGTTGCAGCATAAATTACCAACGAGTCTCAATGCACATTAGTTCGCAAAAGCATCGCCACCTATGAGGAACTAAAAGATATGAGCGCGAAGTTGGGTTGAGAAGAATTATCGCAAGGCGATCGTAAAGTTGTATTCCCATCGCGGGCTTGAGAAAGTTTTCTCACACAACCTTTCTTTACAACAACCCAGTTTACGGGTTTGACAGGTAAAATAGTATAATTATAAGATACCTTAGAAGGATGCGATCGCATCCTCAATGAGGAGTTTTCGGATACACCCGAAACATCCCTCTAGATGATCGGCTCAATTGAAGAAGCCGTAAAAGTAGAAAATATCCGTCTTAAAAAAGGGGAAAAATTAATTTTCCTTTTTAACGGTTACTCTGGGGGATCTAAATTCCGAAAACTGGAAAAAAAATTATGACTTCTATGCAATAATAAAGACCGTCAGAAATGCAGCTTAAATTTGTCTTCCCCACCAAAAGCCTAATCAAAACAACTGCGCTCAAAGTAATTGCGGAAGCAGAAAATGGAAGATAGTGGCATTTTAAATTGGCTGGTTGTTGCCTTTTTGGTATTTTTGCAAGGGTTAACAATGCACCCATTGCTAGAAGCATGGCGCAAGATTCCTACTTTGAACCAACCTGAAACTTGACTGATTAAACTTTGCTATGACAGAAACAATTAATCCGCTTTATCTAGCCTCCGAACTGGCCTTAAATAATGGCTATGGCTTAGGGCAAATAAGCTCTATTTTGGTAGCAGGAGTGGTGACTGCATTAGCGGGAATTGCGCTCTTTTCTATCTTAAGATTACCGTTAAGTTTGTTCGCTCCAGAATTATTGACCCAAACTTATATTCGTGTAGTGGTTGGCTCCAAAAACATACTTTTGGTGTTACTAACTTTCTCAGCAATGGAAGTAATGTTACTTCTAATCCCTCCAAGCAAATCGCTTAGTTTAATCGAGTTTTGCCTGAGTATTGGCATCACTATACTTAGCGGTTGGATGCTGTCAAGACTATTTAGAGAATTTTTTAACACCACAATTTTAGGAGTAACTTTTGAGTCAAACCCCAAAGTTAAAGGCGAGTCAATCTTCTTAATTCGGTATTTTGGAGACTTTGCGATCGCTGTAACGTTAATTTTAGTTTTTTGTATTAGCCATAACATCAACGTTGTCGGCATAGTTGCCAGTTTGGGGATTGGAGGTATTGCCATTGCCTTTGCCGCTCAAAAGACTTTAGAGCAATTTTTGGGGGGGATTGTCTTAACCCTCGATCGCCCGTTTACTGTTGGTGACTATATCGGCTTATCCGATGGGCCTACGGGTAAGCAAGGTACTTTTGGTAGAGTAGAAAGTATCGGCTTAAGATCAACCAAAATTCGCACTTCTGGTAAAGGCACGCTCACAATTATTCCGAATAATGCGCTTACCCAAGCTACCATTGAAAATTTTTCAGGTGCAAAGAAAGTCATGTCTGTAATGATACTTGAGTTTCTTAAATCAATATCTGCCGATGAGCAAGCATTGATCCGCCAAATTGTGATGGACTGTACTATGGATATTTTTGGTTTAGATTGGCGTAGTACAGAGGTTTCTTTTAGTGAAAATCAGGCTCAAGTTTCCTTTTTTATTCTGGGTTCTAATGAGTTATCGATGGAACTAAGACGACAATTGCTGGATTTGGCTACCCAAAAAATTACCAAGCAGCTTCAAAAACATGATATTTCTTTTATCCTTAACCAACCAACGATTTATGTGGATGCCCCAATTTCTATCTAAACAAGTAATTAGGCGAGCAATTAAACTGACTAGCTTATTTTTAGTGGGTTGTTTGTTGGTGTTTACTCCCATGAGTTTTGCTCAAAATCCTGCTCAAAATTTTAGTCAGGGTTTTGTTAATGGCAGTGCGCCGGTGGTTGTTGATGGGATTCCCCTTTTTAAATTGCAAGCTGTGGAGCGATTTACAGCAAAGGAGCGCACCCAATTTGCTAATAATATTCTCATGGAGGCGATCGCTACTGATCAACCCATAACTTTTGATGTGCAGAATGATGATAGTACCAGCGCTACTTCTATTTCCTTAAATAATAACTACCTTCTCACCGTTACAGCAAATGATGTTCTGCCAGGGTTTTCTCGAACTCAACAAGCTAATCAATGGCGGGCTATTCTAGAAACAGCGATCGCCAAAGCTAAAAAAGAACGCACTCCCCAATATCTTTGGCAGAGAAGTCTATGGATTTTGAGCGTAATCGCAGCGCTGATCGTAGTGCGGCTTTTTTTGGGACTAGCAACCAGAATATTTAAGTTTCAAACTGGAATTTTCAGCAAGATTTTTTTTAGTTTGAGCTGGGGTGCGATCGCCATAATCAGTTCCGAGTGGTTTCCCATCTTACGCAGTCTACGCTATCAGTTTCTTTCCCCATTTTCTCAACCCGAATGGCTGATATTTTTTGGAACACTAGGAGGTTCTTTTGTATTGAGCCACTACGCTACAGATTTAGTAAAATTAGCGCTTAAAAAACTAGCTCCTCCTGCCCTAGAAACTATCTATATAGAAATTGTTCAACCGAGCGATCGCCTTTTGGAATTTGCAGTTCTCAGTATTGGTATCAGTTGGTCTGTGAGCTTATTAGAACCATTAGTACCAGTCGTTTATAATCTCCTAAAGCCGATTGTCAATCTATTTTTAATTGGAAGCTTATATTGGTTATCAGTAAAACTAAGTAGCCGCTACCTGCGTACCTACGGATTCAAATTGGGCGGCAAATTTAGCCCTAGTAGTGATGATGCCATTCTAGTGTTTGAGACCATTATTCATATCTTGATCTTTATTGGAGCTTTAGTTGCCTTTGCCAGCAGCCTCAACTTTGACTTGATTGGATTGGTGGCAAGTTTGGGGTTGGTGGGTTTAGCCGTCGCGTTTGCTGCTCAAAAAATTCTCGAACAACTGATTGCGACTTTAGTTCTATATCTTGATCGTCCTTTTGTTACTGGTGACTACATCCGCTTACCAGGTGGAGAATTAGGGAAAGTAGAAAGTATTGGTTTGCGCTCAACCAAAATCCGCTCCCTTGGTACTGGCACAATTATTGTGATGCCCAATTCCATCCTTGTAAGTGTAGAAATTGAAAACGTTACTCTTGCCAAAAAAATCATGGTGTTATTTTATATGGACTTTGCTAGTGTTTTAGAGGAACGAGAATATGCCCTAGTGCAGCAAGTGATCATGGAAAAAACAGCTTACCTATCAGGGATTGATACTAACAGCACAAATATCTCTCAGGCTGATGGAACCGGAAAAAGATTAAGGGTTAGTTTTGCAATTTTAGGTTCTCAAGATAATGCGATTGAAGTGCGTAAACGTCTACTAGAGTTGGCAAGGGCTAAAATTGCCAAATCGCTCTCGATCCATGGGATTGTCTTTACGATGGAAGACCCTACAGTTTATGTGCAGTCCCCGATTACAATCTGATTATTGTTTTGGAGTGTTCAACTTAGGAATTAAAAATCAATAAGTTGCAGAATTAAACCCCAGAAGCATTGCTCCAAGGTAAACTATTGCTCTATTAGTCACCTTATTTATTTTTCATTCCTTATGACTACATTCCACTAGAATGACAGGAATAGGACTGGTTTCTAAGACGGCTTGAGAAACCGAACCTACTAGCACTTCTTCCCAAGGTTGATGCCCTCGTTTCCCGATCACAATATCTGTTACTTGCCGAGCTTGCGCCACGCGGACAATCTCTTCAGTCACAGTGCCAGAAAGACTCAGGAACTCATAGCAAATATCTGATAAGAGTCGTTGTGCTTGTTCTTGTAATTGGGCGATCGCCTTTTTATCTCCCAGGTTATCCACATACAAAACAATCACATCCCCATCACTGCGCCGAGCTAAGTCTGCGGCCTTAGTTAAAACATCTGTTGTTAAGGGGGAAGCGTCTACTGCTGCGAGAAAAACTGGACGACCGGAAATAGCTACTTTGGTCGGGTCTACTTCGCCTTTTTCTAATAGTTTGGGAGCAAAGGTAGGAATTGCCCAAGCACCCAAGGGAGCCGTTACTAAAATTGAGAGGGCTGCGATCGCCAAAATCGTCTCGCCACCAGCAATGCCCTGAGCTAGAGGAATCGCCCCAATCGCCGCTTGCACCGTGGCCTTAGCCGAATTTCCTGCTAGCAAAAACAGCCGTTCTTTCCCAGTCCAATTACTACCCAAGGTGGAAAGATACCAACCGAGCGATCGCCCAATCAGAGTCCCGATCGCCAACACCAGCAAACCAACCAGCAAGGTATTCCCTAATACATTAAGTTGAATACTGGCTCCCAGCAACACAAACAAAATAATTTCCGCGATCGTCCACAAACTATCAAAGCCACCCCGCAATCTTCGTGCTAAAGGCGCATCCAACTCAATCAGGAAAAACCCCGCCGCCATGACAGCTAAATAGCCAGAGAAAACCGGAATATGTTCGGCTGATACTACCAGCCCAAGGGCAAAGCCAGCAGCGACTAGGGAGTCCTGAACCGCAGTTTGAGTCCAGTTTTGCTTGACTAATAGTGACACCAAAATTCGAGCAGTTACCCATCCCAAAAGCACCCCCAAGGTAATTTGGATGATGATTTGAAAGGGCAGCAATTGCAGAGGGCTGAGGGTGATTCCTCCCAGTAAGGTAATGGTTGTAGCTTTCCCTTGGGACAGAAATGCTAGCAGTAGGCTAAACACCAGCAAAAGCAATACATCTGACAAGGCACTTCCAGTCAGAATGGCATCGGGAATTCCTTTTTTTACTCCCCAACCTAGACTTTTTAACCGCAGCATTCCGGGAACAATTACTGCTGGAGATTCTGCGCCAATGATGCACCCTAGCAGTAGCCCCGTCAAAAAATCAAACTGAAGTAGCCACATCGCAGCGACAGCAATGGCGATGGCCTCGCAAGCTGCAGGCAGAAAGCCTAATCGCAGCGCCACGGTTCCCTGTTGGGATAGCTTTTCGCGATCGAGTCCTAACCCCGCCTTCATCAAAATCACCATCACAGCAATGGTGCGAAGGGAATTCGCTGCGCCCAAAACCTCTGGGCTAATGACATTTCCCAGTTGCGGGCCTAATAAAATGCCCACCAGCACCATACCTACCAGTGCAGGAGCTTTCAGCCGTCGAGCAATCTGCCCGACAAAAAAGCCCATTAATAAAATCCAGATAATACTTTCTAACATCACGCCCCCTTGAAGCTGAATGGATGAACGTGACTTGTAGGGGAAAGATCGAGCCATCCGCACCATCCTACCCTTCCGCCACAAGTCGGAACAGTAGGAGCCATCAGCCTTTTAAACGTTATGAAGATTATTAATAACGAAGGGCGGTTTCGGCGAGCTCCATCGCCATCATTACTTTTATAGCACTATTGTTATTAATACCTGTTATACCCAGCCTGAGTATACGAGCGCGATCGCCCAATCGGCCTACTATATGGCTAGTCGGCGTTTTCACCAGACCAATATCGATCGGCAGATTGCGGATTTGCTGAGCAGCACTTTTAGCTGAGTTGTCCTAATGTCTTATGAGTTATAAGCGTTTTTTCCCAAATTCAAATAACCTCCTGTTCGCTCCTTTTTACGAATTTATAAGTGCGATAGTTTGCCCAATCTCGCTCGATCGCCTCGCAGCATCTGCCACCTTCAAAGCGTACAAACTACTGGCATTATCTACGTACAGAGGCGTACCGTTTGACAAATATTCCAACACCATATCGGTGTCTTTGGCAAACAAGCCGCGCCGCGTTCCTACTTTGAGGTTGCGCCGATTTTCTCCCTGAATTAATTGACCGGATTCAGGAGTAAAAACCAGCGTTCCTGCTTCTCCGTAGATGGTGAAAATGTTTTCCGACTGCCAAAAAGTCTCTCCTTTTCCATAAACAGCTTCAGCGACAAGGCCATTGGCAAAGCGCAACTGTGCGTTGCACAAACAAGCTTTGTAGAAATCCGGCTGACTGTCCCAAAATTGAGCTTGACAGTTAACGCTTGCCACTTCCCCGAACAAATCAGTAAATCGGTGCAGTCGCGAAATTGCACCAACTAACGGAAAGCCAAAGAGGGAATGTTGATAAGTCCACCGCTGCGGCGCTGGATGTTGAGGACTCATAGTAATGTAGCGGGCGTAAAAAACTTTACCGATTAAGGGCAAAGATTCTTTGATTGAGGAGTGCAAACCGCCTAACAGTTCGATGTGTTCGATGTGGAGGAGTTTTTGCTTTTGGGCGGCAAGTTCGATCGCCCTTTCTGCTTCAGATACGTCTAAAGATAGAGGATATTCCACCACAACGTGCTTGTTATTTTCTAGGGCCGCCAGGACGATCGCCCCGTGATCCCGGTTCACCGTACAGACAATCACCAAATCTAAATCGTCTCTTTCTACTAGCTTCCGCCAGGAAACCGCAGCTTCTGCCCCGAACCCTTGACAAAATGCTGCGGTTTTATCCGGGGAGTGGCCCGCAACTGCTACCAAGTTCGATCGCCCATCAGCTTGAATTGTCTCGGCCCTCAACTTAGCGGCAAAACCAGTACCCACAATCCCCACGCGAATTGGAGAATTAAGCGAGAAACCAAAGCGAGTATCAATATTAGTCATGGGATTTGAGATTTAAGATTTTAGATAGTTAAAGACTTGCGGTGCAGGGCTTTAGGGTTCTATCGCCCCGATTTTAAGCTGTGGTTGTGGTGCGATTTATTCGATCGAGCCTTCAACACCCAAGTCTTGATGCGATCTAACTATACATTTCAACGCCGGCAGGGACTTGCCTTGCAGCCAGTCTTGCTGAAACTCGATCGACACACGGCATACCAACAACCCGGTTTTTGTGCTGTACGGCTCAAAACAGGATTTTTCCTAGAAACCGGATTATTTAGCGCAAGTCTTGCGGCAACAGTATCACAAGGCTGAATCCAAGATAGGTATAAGTAATAAAGATGAAATTAGAAAAAGTTATAACTAATCCCATTCAAATTTTTTGTAAATAAGTGTTGCAACCTTGCTTCTTTCCCCTACTATCATAGAGGGAACGAACCTAAGACCTAACCTCAAAGCTAATAGAGCCTTGAAGGTTGCATTAGGAAAAATTATCAATCTTGTTGAATTTTTGAGAGGATTTAGTGCATGGCAACTTACAAAGTTACCCTCATCAGCGAAGCCGAAGGAATTAACCAGACCATTGACGTTGATGACGATACTTACATTCTTGATGCTGCAGAAGAAGCAGGACTCGACCTCCCGTACTCTTGCCGCGCTGGAGCTTGCTCCACCTGCGCCGGCAAAATCACCAAAGGCGAAATTGACCAATCCGACCAATCTTTCTTGGACGACGACCAAATCGAGGCTGGATTTGTCCTCACCTGCGTCGCCTATCCTAAGTCTGACTGTACGATCGAAACTCACCAAGAAGAATCGCTCTACTAAGATAGGACGCTCTGCGTGATACCCTAAGAAACCCGGTTTCTGGTTTCCCAAATTAAGCTGAAATAGCGCAATTACTTGATGAAACCGGGTTTCTGTGTCTAACACTGCAACAAAGCCGCCAGCAGTCTGCCACTCCCAGCTAGGAATTCCTAGCGGTTTGAGCAGATAGCTGACCAAATAATTTTAGATTTTAGATGGCCGATTTTAGATTAACTGTGAAACCAATCTAGAATCCCAAGTCTAAAATCTAAAAGTTTTACGACTGATATTTAGTCCGCAAAGGCGGGCTTTGTTTGTGTAGTGGCGATGATTTAAATCGCTGACTATTAGGCCGAGTGCGATCGACTATTCGCGCCAAAATGTAATGTTATCGCTGAGCGGCACAACTTGAGCGCCGGGAAAATAAAAGCCCAGAATTCGAGATCCATTCCAGCCCAAATTAGCCAAATTGTAAGAACCAGTCTGACTCATTCCCACTCCGTGCCCGAAACCACCTCCGACAAAAGCATAACCATTGAGAGTTTTGTCGGGATTGTAAATTGGTTCGAGGTAAAAAAGCGTGCTAATCGGCGGGTAAAAAGCATTGCGAATCTCGTCTTTGTCGATAATGATGGGGCCCAAGTCAGTTTGAACCTTCATTTGCAAAACTCGACCTGCGGGCGACCTTTCTACCACTTCCACTTGAGTGACAGTTTTAATATTAGCCAGCGGGTGCTGTTTCTTCTGAAGATACTGTTTGAGAAATCCACCAATCGCGGTCAAAGAAGCTGGTTCGCGCCAGCGAAAAGTGTCTTCTTTTTCCTCATTAAACCCTTTTTGCAAACTGATAAAGCGGCGGAGGTTGTTTTCGTCAGACAAACTCTGCTTGGACAAGTCCCAAATATTATTAGGCGAATCGACGATCGAGCGCAAATATGGACGTTCCGCGCCCTGCCACACATCGTTAAAAGAGGCTGTCACGCCACCGCTAGACGCGGAATAGAGCGCGTCTACTAGCTGATTTTCGTAAGTTAGCACCAAACCGCTCGTTTGGGCGATCGCCTTATCACTTTGCGGGTAAACCTCGGTCAAACCCTTATAAACTTGACAGTTAACATCAGCGCACAACTCATAATTATCCACAGCAAACCGGCGCAAATTTCTCAGGGCGTAGGTTCTCGCCAAAATAGTTTGAGCGACAATCGCAGCGTAAGGCGAAAAAGCCCCAATTTCGTGAGGAACAACACCCCGCAAATAAGTTTCCGTCAGCACTTCATTGACCAAAGTATAAGTGCCGTAAGAATTTTTTTGCAGGTGCAAACTGCCGCCATAACGGTGAGTTTGTTGAATTGCTTTTTCTGGTTCAGTAGCTGTCGCCTCTTGGGTGGTTTGTTCCAATACCTCAATCACATTTTTCCCGGCCGTCACATCCAACTCATTGCGGTTGAAACGAAAGCCGTTTAAAACCCAAAATGCCTGGGGTATTTGTTTTAAAACTTTGGAATCCAAAAAAGCTGTTGTGTTCCCTTGAGCTTGCAAACTTTGCAACAGCCAGCGCCGCACCAAAGGAGAGTTGTAAGTATCTCTTTTCGCCCAAACTTGCCAGCGAAAAGGTTGAGCAATTTCTACCTCAATTCCCTGGGCGCGCCACTGATTGGCGCTATCTTCTGCACTCTCGAAACTGCGGTGGGAGCTCAGAACAACTCGTTCTTCTACTAAGGGCGATTCCAGCGGTTTCGGGGCTATTTCTAACTTGACGCTAGCAGCAGTTTTGGTTTCTATGCCTTGAGGAGTTTTGTAACTCAATGTTAAGCTGTCGCCCGGTAATGCTTTCAGCGTCAGTTTGTCGGTTGCTTTGGTGCCAAACCGTTGCACTACGCCGATTTTGATGGGTCTATTTTGGGGAGTTTGGGCGTATCCCGCAGCGCCCAAAAGGGGCAACAGGCACAATGCGGTGAAAACAGTGCTAGATATGCAGCTAAACCATTTGTAATTGGGAGTTGGAGGTGCTTGAGCGGACACAGTTATCTATCTCCCGATAGTTGAAATTTGGGGATTTTTGATTGTACGTTAGCACATTTGGCGGCTGCTATAGGGGAATTGCGGAAGATAAGGTGGTTTGGTTGCCAGAATTCTGTTAATTAAGTAGGCGCAAATAAACTTTACACCGAGCAATTTTGAGCCATTACCCACCCCACAATCTGATTGTGGGTAATTGAAGGAAAGCGAATTTACCTACTTACTTGGTGTTTCCAATATTGGTAGGCGGCATAGGCCAAGGTGACAGCGCCCGTCACGATAGCTGCTTCATCGACCTCAAATTG